>JACRQB010000047.1 GCA_016222925.1 Nitrospirota bacterium
TTATCCAACAGATGGAGGGTGCTCCTTGGGAGATTGAGGGGTACCTCAAAGTCGGTGGCTATGAAGCCTGGAAGCGTTGTGTGAAGGAGTTGAAGGCGACTCAAGTGATTGACGAGCTCAAGAAGTCCGGCCTGCGAGGGCGGGGTGGAGCAGGGTTTCCGACAGGCATCAAATGGGACAAGGTGCTGAACCATCGAGTCCCTGAACGCTATTTCGTGTGTAATGCTGGGGAGCACGAACCGGGTACGTTCAAAGATCGCCACTTATTGAAAACGTTGCCGCATCAGTTGATCGAAGGCTGTCTGATCGCGTCTCACACGGTCAATGCGAAGGCGTCCTTCATCTATATCAATCATGAATATCACGAAGAACAGCAGAATCTGAAGAAGGCCATCGCCCAAGCACGAGAGCGTGGGTTTATCGGGAAGAATGTGCTTGGCAGCGGGGTCGACATTGAGCTGGAAATTTTTGACGGCCATGGCAGCTATGTGGCCGGTGAAGAGACGGCCATGCTTGAGTCGATGCAGGGTCGCCCGGCAATGCCGCGACAAAAGCCCCCATTCTATCCGACCGATTTCGGCCTCTATGGCAAACCGACCTTGGTTAACAACGTGGAGACGCTGTGCAACATTCCACGGATTCTCCATAAAGGCTCCTCATGGTTCACGCAGGTGGGGACGGAGAAATGTCCAGGCACCATGATGTTCTCGCTGAGTGGAGCGGTCAATCGACCTGGTGTGTACGAGATGTCGATGGGTGTGACGATCCGCGATTTGATCGAACAGTGCGGGGGCGGCATACCCAATGGCCGCAAGATCAAGGCGGTCTTTCCTGGTGGGCCGGCGTTTTCCATGGTGACGGCAGATCAGCTCGACCTTCCCATGGACTTTGATTCGTTGAAGAAAGCCGGGACAGGGTTAGGGTCAGCCGGTGTGATCGTCGTCGACGATGCGACCTGCATGGTAGCCAAGACGCTACACTTTTCGAATTTTTTCAAGAACGAGAGTTGTGGCCAATGTCCCCCCTGTCGAATGGGGACGATGAACCTTGCCGCATTGATGACGAAGATCGAAGAAGGCAACGGCACACAGAAAGATCTCGACAGCATGCTGCAGCTCTGCGGATTTGTCAAAGGGACCGGATACTGTACCCTCGTGACCGGCGCATCGGTCTTGGTGCAGAGCAGTCTCAAGTTATTCCGTCACGAATATGAAGAGCATATTCGGCTGCAGCGGTGTCCCTTTCAGGAAGCACAAGCCGGGATGGTTGCGCATTCCTAGGAGGGATCATGCCGCGTGTGACGTTTCTTCATTCCGATGGGCGAAGTGGGGACGTGGAAGAGAACATTTCGCTTCTCCAGGCCGCGAAAGAAGTGGGATTTCCATTGAGCTACGACTGTGGAGGAAATGCTTCCTGCACAACCTGTCGAGTGGAGGTCCAGATGGGGCAGGAGCATCTCTCGGAGATCGATTTCGACGAGCAAGACCTACTGGATCGGGAAGCGCTGACGCAGCCATGGCATCGCCTGGCGTGCCAAGCACGTGTCTTGGGGGATGTTGTAGTGCGGGTGCCGGAAGCCAAATGGGAGAATCCAAGAACAGCCACGTCGGAAGCATGGGGTTGATATTCGAGCAAGAGGTGTTAGACTATCACTCTAGTTCACGGTAGTGAGCTAGATCGATCTATAGGAGGAGGAAGCCGATGGTTACGATTACACAGGTTGCGGAACAGAAGATACGGGAGCTGATGGCTGAAGAGAAGGACGTAGTTGGACTGCGGGTGTATGTCCGTGGCGGTGGGTGCAATGGCTACCAGTACGGCATGGCCTTCGAGTCCAAAATGGCTGAGGATGACACCGTCATCGAGAAAGGTGATGTGAAGGTCATCATGGATTCTCAGAGCGCGCCGTTGCTTCAAGGTGCGGAAGTGGACTACGTGGACAGCGTGCAGGGTTCTGGATTTTCGATCAAGAATCCTCAGGCTAAAACGACGTGTGGCTGCGGCAGCTCGTTTAGCGCATAAGAGTCGTCGCGGAGTCACCCGTTAGAATGCCAACAATGGATCTGTAGACAAGGACCGCTCGTACCCCGAGCGGTCCTTGCTGTTTATACCGTCCACAAGAGATACGCGATCAAATGTCGCAGGTATACGTGACGAGGCGCTATCGATTTTGCGCCGCCCACAGGCTTCACACTGATCAGCTCTCGCCTGAAGAGAACTGGACTGCGTTCGGAAAGTGTAATAATCCGAATGGTCATGGGCATAACTATATTGCGCTGGTTACGGTCAAGAGCGGGGTGCTACTGGGAGCGTCCGACCTTAATCGTCTCGACCATGTGGTCAACGAGAGAATCGTCGAGCGCTTCGATCATCGTGACCTGAATGGCGATCCGGCATTCACGGCTTTGACGACGACGGGGGAGAACCTCGTCAAAGTGATCTGGGACATCTTGGAATCAGATCTGCCCGCAGGCAGTCTACAAAAGGTCGGGGTCATCGAGACGAGAGACAACTATTTTGAATATGCGGGCGCCCAGTGAACGATAGGGGGACTCCGTGAGCAAGCAGCAGAAGAGAGAGAAACGACGGATACCATTGGAAGACGCAAGCGGGAGGGAAAAGCCCGCTGATCTGCCAGTGCTTCAATCGCTGGTCACCGAAATGCTTCTCGCCTTGGGGGAAAGACCGGGTCGCAACGGTTTGCTGAAAACGCCTGAGCGCGTGGCCAAAGCACTGGCGTTTATGACGCAGGGCTATCAGCGTGATATCGACCATCTGTTGAACGGTGCGCTCTTTCCGATCGAATACGACGAGATGGTCATCGTCAAAGACATCGATTTCTTCAGCATGTGCGAGCATCACTTACTGCCATTTTTTGGGAGGGTCCATGTCGGGTACCTGCCCAATAAGAAAGTCGTGGGTTTGAGCAAGATTCCGCGTATTGTCGATACCTTCGCGAGGCGTCTGCAAGTTCAAGAACGGCTGACCGTGCAGATCGCCGAAACCATCAGCACCAAGTTAAACGCTCATGGGGTCGGAGTGGTTGTCGAAGCACGGCACCTCTGCATGATGATGCGCGGGGTGGAAAAACAGAACACGCTCGCCGTCACCAGCTCCATGTTAGGAGTATTCCGCAGTCAAGCACAGACTCGCGTCGAATTTCTGAAATTGATTCGCCGCGGCAGCGTCGGCGATCCGGACTGATCTCTCAGGCGACACCCTCTCACCCGCCCTGTTTATCTCGTTGCATTCAAAACAAATGCGGAGATAGTTTCGTTGAATTGGTCCGGCTGCTCGAGATTTGAAAGATGGGCGGCGACTGGAATGATGGCCAAGCGGGCATTGGGAATCAGATCTGCCATGAGTTTGGCGTCGGAAGGTGGGGTGGGAAGGTCCAATTCACCGACGATGATCTGGGTGGGACACGTGATGTGTTTCAAGAGTGTGACGGAATCAGGCCGTTCAGCCATTGCCATCAAGTCTCCCGCAATGCCGCTGATCGGATTGCCTTCGATCATTGCACGTACGTGTCGGACGAGCCCCGGCTTCGTCTGGACTGTCGCGGGGCTCAGCAATTTCGGGATCATGATGTCGGCAATGGCCGATGGTCCTTTCTGATAGGCCGTCTGCGCCATCTGAAACCGCGCTTCTTTCCCTTCTGCCGTATCAGCCTGCGCTCTTGTGTCAGCCAGTACCAAGCCTTTTACGCGATCCGCATACTTTCGATAGAGAGCAAATAGGACGTAGCCGCCCATAGAAAGGCCGACGAAAATCGCCTGCCGGATCGAGAGGTGATCAAGCAACCCGATCACATCATCGGCGGCTTGGTCCAGCGTATACCGGCAGAGCGGCGCGTCGGATTCTCCATGCCCGCGCAAGTCAATCGTCACGACTCGAAACTGGGACGAAAACGCTTTCTCCTGCTCTGCCCACATAGTGCGGTTGAGCGGAAAGGCGTGGAGAAAGATGATGGGAAGGCCAGAGCCTTGATCGTTATAGGCAAGGGTGATACCGTTGACCTGGGTTTGCACAGTCTGCTCCCTACGTTGCGGGGTTCGTACCATTGGCTGCCTGCAGGGTCAAGAGGCCATTTGCGATCATCCGGCACGGCGTATACAATTCCTGCTCTTTACTGAGGAGGAACATGACTCGTTCTCGTGATCCGGCTCCTGATTTGTTCACGCCTCCAGATCGCGATGACACGGTCGAGGCTCCGCTCGCCGAGCGGATGCGGCCGCGTGTGTTTGCGGATTTCGTGGGGCAAGACGACATCACGGCACCGGATCGGGCGCTTCGGCGGGCCATCGAGGCAGACCAGCTCTCGTCCGTAATCTTCTGGGGGCCGCCCGGTTCGGGTAAGACAACGCTGGCCCATCTGATTGCCCGGCATACGAAGGCGCAGTTTATTCCGTTTTCGGCTGTGACCAGCGGCGTGCCGGAGCTACGCACGATCATTAAGGCAGCTGACCAACGACGAGCGATCCATAGGCAGCGGACCATCTTATTCGTTGATGAAATCCACCGCTTCAACAAGGCACAGCAAGACGCGTTTCTTCCGCATGTCGAGCGAGGCACCATCATTCTTGTCGGCGCGACCACGGAGAATCCATCCTTCGAAGTTATCAGCCCACTCTTGTCCCGTTCGCTGGTCGTCGTGCTCAAACCGCTTACCGAGGACGCGTTAGGTCAGATTCTTGATCGCGCGCTTGCCGATGTCGAACTCGGGCTGGGGAAATGGGAAGCGCGCTTCTTACCGGAGGCACGCCAACGAATGATTTCCTTCGGCAATGGCGATGCGAGGGCGCTGCTCACATCGTTGGAATTTGTGGTGACGCAAGCGCCGGCAGGACCCGATGGCGCGCGCGTGATTGATGAAGCGATATTGGAAGCGGCACTGGGCACCAAGGCCCTGCGCTACGATAAGTCAGGCGAGGAACACTACAACGTCATTTCGGCCTACATTAAAAGCCTGCGAGATTCCGATCCAAATGGGGCGCTTTACTGGCTAGCCAGGATGCTGGATGCCGGCGAAGATCCGAAATTCATCGCTCGACGTATGGTGATCTTTGCCTCGGAGGATATCGGCAATGCTGATCCTCTCGCCCTTCTCATTGCCACATCGGTGGCACAAGCTGTCCAGTTCGTAGGGCTCCCCGAGGCGCAGATCAACCTGGCACAAGGGACCACCTACTTGGCTTCGCGGCCCAAAGACAATGCGTCCTACGTCGGTCTTTTGGAAGCGCTAAAAGACGCGAAAGCCTATGGCAATTTGGGGGTCCCGGTTCATCTCCGGAACGCCGTGACCTCACTGACGAGGGACCTAGGCTATGGAACCAACTACCGCTATGTCCACGACGACCCGTCAGCACGAACGGAACAAACCCACCTCCCACTACCACTCAAAGGTCGACTGTACTACCGCCCAAAGCCTCTGGAATAGGGCCGATTGTCCTAGTTTACATTCTTGTCTAATCGGTTATACTTAGAGCAATGAAGCGAGGGGAAGGAAAACCATCGGCCAGCGTGGTTGCACTGAGTGAGCGGAGGAAATTTGTCCGAGCCACTCTGGTCGGCTCTGCCCTGATGTCGCCGAAGAAAGGCGGGCGCGCCTGCACTGCAGTCCTGGATAATGTGAACAAGATCGGGGCTGGGCTTCACACCAAAGATCGCTTCCCATCTAGTGAGAAAGTCACGGTCTCGCTCGCCTTCCTCGATTCCGATCGAGTTGAGCAACAGGAAAAGCTCGATGGGACTGTCGCCTGGGTCAGGCCCTGGGAAAAGAAAGGATTCTTAATCGGCGTCGTGTGGGATGAATTGGTGACGAAAGAGAAAAACCGCTGGCTGTACTACTATCTAGAAGAAACCCTCAAAGCCTCTGTCTAAAACGCTTTCTGATTACTGCACAGACGAACTCTAGCAGGATGCGGAAAAAGTCCGCCAGCGGCGTTCTCGCCTCGCTCAGAGGCTCAACGTACGGCACAGAGTACGATTCGCCTCTTCGCTCGCTGCGGCCTTGCTGGACAGCCTTTTTGCGCATCCTGCATGGCTGTTCAGCGTTGTCCCAAACCTCGATATCTGCGACGGCTATAACGGCTATAGAGGTCAAAATGAGTTTTTCCGCAGCCTGCTAAAAGGGATTGCAGAACTAGCCCAGCGAGACCAGCTGTTGTTTGACGTTTTCTAGTTCAGCCGACAGTGATTCCCACCGGGCAGTCAGTCGCTCAAGATCGCGCTTCCACTCCGTCTGCTCGTGCTGCAGAAGGTTCCACCTATTGAACTGTTCGTAGAGCTTCGGGTCAGCCAATTCTGCTTCGCGGGTGCTGATCTTCTCTTCGGCCTCACTAATCTCGGTTTCGGCGCGTGATACCTGTTTCTCCAATCTCGCCTGCGTCTTGGTGAGATCACGTCGCTCTCCACCGCGCCCTTTTGGCAGTACTTGCTGTTCCATTGCCCGAGTAAGGCCTGAAGAGGAGCGGGGCGATGCTCGTTCGAGCTCGTCGCTCGTTTCTTTAATCGACTCAAACTCTTGGGTCTTCTTCCACAAATAATACTCGTAGTCACCGATGAAGTTCCGCGCCTGCCCCTCTTCAATCTCAACGACCCGGGTGGCGATGCGTGCCAGAAACGTCGGATCGTGGGAAATGAAGATGATGGTCCCGGGGAATTCTGCCAAGGCATCGGTGAGCATATCCACTGAAGCTGGGTCCAAATGGTTCGTCGGCTCATCAAGCAGCAAGGTATTGGCGGGTTCCACCAGCATGCGGGCTAAGGCCACCCGGTTTCGTTCACCACCGCTCAACGCCTTGATCGGTTTTTTCTGATCCTGGCCGGAAAACAAGAAGGCGCCGGCAATGCCGCGCAGGAAATTCATTTCTGCATGTTTGGTGACTTCTTCCAGCGATTCGAGAATCGAATGTTCGGGGTTCAAGGTTTCGGCCTGATGCTGGGCGAAGTAGTGCAACGTCACGCCGTGTCCGACGGTTCTGCTACCGGTATCAGAAGGAAGGACGCCAGCGAGCATCTTCAAGAGCGTACTCTTTCCGGCTCCGTTCTCGCCAACCAGTGCGATACGTTGGCCACGCTCTATGGAAAAATCGAGCGTCTTGTAAACGACTTTTTCTCCGTAGCGCTTACTGGCGCCAGTCAGATCTAACACCTGACGGCCGCTGGTCGATGGGAGGGGAAACCGGAACTTGACGCGTTTCGGATCTCGCTGGATTTCAATCCGCTTCACCTTATCGAGCTGCTTGAGGCGCGACTGCACCTGACTGGCTTTGTTGGCTTGGTATCGAAAGCGATCGACAAACTTTTGAACCCGAGCGACCTCTTTGGATTGGCGAGCCGCCGAGGCGTGTAGTTGAGCATCCTTTTCGGCTTTCAGTTTGCAGAAGAGCGAATAGTTGCCTCGGTATTCTTCGATTTTGTGATGCCGTAGTTCCCAGATATGGGTGACGACGCGATCGAGAAAGGCGGTGTCGTGGCTGATGATCAGGAGCGTCATACCCGACTGTAATAAAAACTGCTCGAACCAACGTTGAGTCGGCTTGTCCAAATGGTTGGTCGGCTCGTCCAGCATGAGCACGTCGGGATTGGATAAGAGCAGATGTCCTAACGCGACCCGCATCCGGTAACCTCCGGACAGTTTCTCGACGGGGCGATCGAAATCGACTTCCGTAAACCCCAACCCCATCAGGATGCGCTTGGCTTCGTGCTCAGGGTACTCGTCACGATGTGTGGCATCGAGGACGGTCTTGCCAGTAATGGTTTCTAGTTCTTGCGGAAGGTAGCCGATTCGAAGACGAGGTCGCTTACGGATCGAGCCTTCATCGGGTGACTCTTCGGCTAGGATCATACGAAAGAGTGTGGTCTTGCCGGCGCCGTTTGGTCCGACCAAGCCAACTCGTGAATTCGGGCGAAGATGTGCGGAGACCTCAGAAAGGAGGACCTTCGTGGAATATTGCTTGCTGACGGATTCAATTTGGAGCATCGGCACAAACCTTCCGTGTGAACGTACATGAATGGATCATGTTAGACCAACCGTATTGAAATAAGCAGCTAGGAGGTTGGAAGACGAGAGAGCTGACCTTAAAGAGCTACCGGCACGCGCGAAGTGATTTTTGGTGGAGCTGGCCGGGATTGAACCGGCGACCTCGTGAATGCCATTCACGCGCGCTCCCAACTGCGCTACAGCCCCACTCTGGGAGAATCAGAGATCGAAATTATTATGGAAATTGAGGCGTTGAAACACTTCTTGGTATGCTAACACGCAGCTTAGAGCCAGTCAACCGACCAATCGTTGCATCACCGTGTCATGATCTTGTAGAAAGGTTTGAATGCAAAGCATCACAACGATCATCTGTAATCCCACAATGATAATGTCCGGTTCTACCACAATAGAAATGTCCTCTATCCCGATACACTCTCGCCCCTTACCAGGAGGGCGGGATGCTCGGAGAGGACAGGGTGACGATGAGTGGGAAGGAATTACGGCGGGTGCATGTGATTCGGCAAGTGCTGGCGCACCGACTCACGCAGAAGGAAGCCAGCACATTGTTGGGCGTGACGGATCGGCAGATCCGACGCCTGCGGCGACGGGTCGAGCAGGAAGGCGATCAGGGGTTGGTCCATCGGGGACGGGGCCGCCCCTCGAACCGACGGATCCCCGAGGGGCGCAAGACGAAGATCCTCCAACTCTACGAGACGCGGTATGGCGATTTTGGGCCCACGTTGGCGGTGGAGAAGCTGGCCGCGCACCACGGGATCACGCTCAGCGACGAGACGCTGCGGCGCTGGTTGCGGGCGCGCGGGATCGATCACTTTACGCGCCGCAAGCGGCCGCATCGGACGTGGCGCGTGCGGAAGGCGCATGTCGGCGAATTGGTCCAGCTGGATGGGTCGCATCATGACTGGTTGGAAGGGCGCGGGCCACGGTGTGTCTTGATGGCGTACATCGATGATGCCAGCAGTCGGGTCTTCGCGCGGTTCTATGACCATGAAGGGACGATTCCGGCGATGGACAGCTTTCAGCGCTACATGCGGCGGTATGGCGTGCCGCTGGCGCTCTATGCGGACAAGCACACGACCTATCAGTCGCCAGCCAACCCCACGGTTGACGAGCAACTCGCCGGCGTGGAACCGGCGAGTCAGTTTGGGCGGGCGCTGAAGGAGTTAGGCGTGCAATTGCTTGCAGCCCACTCGCCGCAAGCTAAGGGCCGGGTGGAACGGCTGTTTAAGACGTTGCAGGATCGGCTGATCAAGGAACTCCGATTGGCGGGGATCGCGACCATGGAGGATGCCAATCGGTTCCTGGAGAGCTATCTGCCGCTCTACAACCAGCGGTTTACGGTGCCGCCCACCCAGCAGGCCGATCTACATCGGCCCACGCCACGGGTCCGCGACTTGGCCCGGTGTCTGTGCATCAAGACTTCCCGCTGCCTCCGGAAGGACTGTACGATTGCGCATGAGGGACAGCTCTATCAAATTCACGACTCGGTTCGGGCCACGCACGTGCAGGTGGAAGAGCGGCTCGATGGGACGCGGCGGATCACCCACCATGGACGGGCACTTGGCTTTCACGTCATTGCCGCACGACCGGTGCCGGAGAGAACAGTCAGAACGCTGCCCCGCTCCTCCCACCCGGTCACACCGAGACCAACCCATCCGTGGCGCACACGATGGCGGTCAGAACGAGGCGCACCGACGGTGACGACCTGAACATAAACCGGACATTTCTACTCTGGGAAGAAGAGGACATTTCTAAATTGGGTTGACACATCACAACGATCATCTTGACAAAAGAATAGGCTGCACCTACCATGAGGCCCCTTGGCTCTGATCTCCCAATCGGGTCAGAGCCATTTTTTCGTGTCAACGCCGGCTGCGGATATCTTTAACTATGGGCAATCTCGTCATTATTGGTGCTCAGTGGGGCGATGAGGGCAAGGGCAAGATCGTCGATATCTTAGCCCAAAACGCCGACATCGTCGTGCGCTATCAAGGAGGCTCCAACGCCGGACATACGGTTATCAACGATCGTGGAACCTTTGTTTTTCATCTCATCCCTTCAGGGATTCTCTATCGTGGCACATTGTGTGCGATCGGCAACGGCGTTGTCGTTGATCCTGGTTCTCTGATCGAGGAGATGGATCACCTGCAAGGTCAGGGTGTGAAGTTCGGGAAGAATTTCGTCATGAGTCAGCGGGCTCACGTCATCTTGCCCTACCATAAAGCAATCGATCGCGCGTCGGAACAGTCCAAAGGGTCACGGAAAATCGGCACGACCGGACGGGGGATCGGGCCCTCGTATGCCGACAAGATGGCGCGGATCGGAATTCTCATGGGGGATCTGCTGAACCCACCATTGTTCAAGAAAAAACTCGAAGAGAATCTTGTCGAGATGAACTGGTTCTTAGAGCGACTCTACAAAGTCGAGACATTTCAGGTCGACAAGGTCTTCGACCAATACATGGGCTACGCCGACCGCCTCAAAAGCCATATCGTCGATACAACCACGTTGCTCAATCGCGCGATCGGAAAGAACAAGACCGTCTTGTTTGAAGGGGCGCAAGGTACGCACCTGGATGTGGACTTCGGCACCTATCCCTTCGTGACCTCCTCGAGCGCCGCGGCCGGGGGAGCCTGTACTGGGACCGGTGTCGGACCAACGATGATCGACGCCGTGATGGGCATCGCGAAGGCCTACACCACCAGAGTCGGGAGCGGACCGTTTCCGACCGAACTGACGGATGAGGTCGGACGAGGGCTTCAGGAACGAGGGAAGGAGTTCGGTTCAACCACGGGGCGTGCCAGAAGATGTGGCTGGTTCGATGCTGTCGTCGTCCGCCATGCGACACAAGTCAACGGATTATCCTCCCTAGCTCTGACCAAGCTTGATGTACTCGATGGCTGCAAGGAGTTGAAGCTCTGTACCGGCTATAAATATGGGAGCACCATCCATAAAGATATGCCGGCCGATCTGGACGTGTTGACCGGCTGCGAGCCGGTCTATCAACGGATGAAAGGGTGGACCGCTGCGACGACAGGGACGACCAGCTATAAACGGCTCCCGGTCGAAGCGAAACGATATCTCGCCCGCATCGAAGAGTTGGCACAGTGCCGAATCGACATGATCTCGACCGGATCCAAGCGTGCAGAAACGATTGTCCTCCGCAATCCACTGGACTGTTCCCAACGGCGTTCTCGATTGACCAGCCGCTGAAGAGTGGGCGATCTCAATCATTTCCTGTTGCCCTTCTAGACTGCTTGAGCTCCAACTCAAAGTGCAACACTGCAAGCCCTAATGGCGTACGGTGTTGCTATGACAACGAGATGCGACCGACACATGCGCGCCGAAGAGAATCCGACTCTGAGCCTGGGCTGCGGACCATGGTGTCTGTGGTGAGACATGTCCAGCACCGGGAGCCGCGAATTAGGCAGTAGCCCACTGCCCCCCTGTCGCGCCCGTACTGCACAGACGTAGGTCACTGCCTGAACCCGTCAGTCTCTGCGATCGCGGAAACTTACGGACTCCTGGCTGTGGCAATCTATCCGGACCCAGCTGACTGAGGGCTGCTTACCCAAGCAGATTACCGGACAGCTCTGCCGCGCGGATCCTGACGATATGCGCAAACGCCTCTCGTAAGAAACTATTTGGGCTGGCCTGTCTGTGCTGCCATGCGGAGCGCTGAGGCACGAGCGGTTGGCGTACCGCCTCTCGATCCAGGTATTCTTTGCCGATCCGCATGTGCCGTGGTAACGTGGCACGGGCGAATGCACCAATGGCTTGTTATGCCAGTACCTGTCCAAGGGGATGGGCTTGTCCGGTTATACCCAGCGCGAGTTGGACGCCATCGCCCACCGATTGGACATGCGCCCGAGACCATGTCTTGATTTTGCCACGCCCTTGGAAGCGATGCGCAGTTGCGTCTTCATTTACCCGCTGCACTTGGAACTTGAAACCGCCCTGTTTTCCCCAATGTGCTAGCCGCGTTCACATATGGAGTGCAACGCTAGCTTAAAACCAGGGTATCGGTGGTAGGCTCCTTCAGAGAATCGCGTCACTCTGGATAACAAGTGCGAGACCTTACGTGAATCTCAACGACCGTCTTCGAAGTTCCATCTCTTGGTTGGCTTGTTCGAAAGTGGTCGTGCAAGGCATCTCGCTCCTCAGTACCCTGACAGTTGCTCGGTTGCTGACGCCGGACAATTATGGGGTGATGGCACTTTCCGCCTTCTGGACATCATCCCTCTTGGTGGTGAGCGAACTGGGAGCGGGCGCGGCGGTCATCCAGTTTCAGAATCTCAAAAAGCAAGAGCTGAATATCCTCTTCGGGTTCACGACCAGCTTATCACTCCTCGGCTATCTTGTGCTGTTTCTACTCGCTCCGTTCATCGGAGACTGGTTCGCCAGCGAACAGCTTTCGTCAGTGCTCCGCGTCGCCGGCATGGCACTTCCCATAGCGACGCTCAGAGTTGTTCCCGAGGGACTCTTGCGCAAAGAATTGCGGTTTGATCTCATCGCGAAGACCAACATCATGTCATCATCGCTATCGATTCCTGTTGCGTTGATGTGTGCATTTTCAGGTGCAGGCGTATGGGCATTGGTTGCATCCTCGCTTGTCGGCGCACTGGCACAGACGCTTCTGATTTTTCACTTCGAGCAATGGCGGCCGTCCACTGCCATGAAATCAGAACGCTGGGATCGGCTCATGCGATTTTGTCTGCAGTCTTTTGGAGGGAGAATCTGTTGGGCAGTGTATCAACAGTTGGACGTGTTGATCCTGGGAAAGTTTGAAGGAGCTGTGAGTGTCGGGATCTACACGATGGCGCTGCAACTAATCACGTTTCCAGTCGAGAAAGTGTTCAGCATCGTGAATGAAATCGCGTATCCTGCCATGGCGCACCTTCAAGACGATGTGGCACAACTCCGCTCTTCATTCGCACAGAGTCTCCGCATCCTCACGGCGGTGGCATGTCCGCTGTATATCGGGCTGGCCTTCGTAGCGGAGGATCTTATTCAAATCATTCTGACTGACAAATGGAGTGATTCCGCAGGGGTGCTCAAATTGCTGGTGCCCTATGGATTGTTCACCGCACTTGCTGTGTTACCTGCGCCAATTCTGCTATCTCGGTATCGAGCCGATCTCGTCTTCCGGTACACGTTTGCACAATTATTAATCATGCCACTGGCCTTTTGGATTGGAGCGCGTCAGGCTGGCGCAATTGGTGTCGCGATGGCCTGGGTGGTTGTCTATCCGTTTAGCCTGTCTTGGCTGTTCATTCAGGTGTTCAGGGAAGTGCAGATCACCTGGTATGACGCATGGGGGGTGGTCAAGCCAGCTATGAGTGCGGCCGCATGCATGGGTGCTGCGCTCATGGCGCTTAAAATTGGACTGGCTTATGGAGGCGTAAGCCAAGCAGCCGTTACGTTGGTGATCACCGTTGTTACTGGAGCCGTGACCTATATGTGCGGATTGTGGGTATATGGGAGAGATCTCTTAATCGAGATGCTCGCAATGAGTACCTCACTGGTTCGGAGAAATGCTCCTGCCAAAGAAAAGCTTCCCGCTCGCGACTGATCTGTTTCCTTCTCCATTCTGTTCAGATCGCCCGACCTTTCAGGCTAGCGGTTTCGTTAAGCCTACTGATCTTGGGATCTGACGGGAATGTATCAGGCCTGCTAGAGGCGGGAGCTGAGGGGGAACATTTGGATGGTTGTTTCTTGGGCTTAAGGAGGAACGTGTCTGGCAAGGCGTTCCAAACATTTGACGAGGAACGGCACAGAGCTGGGACTGGCTCTATTGGCGTGGCCATGGATGCTCATACGGTGTTCCGCACTACTGGATCTGCTCCAATGCAGTGTCCAGGTTACTCGATTTCAAATCAGCACCACTCTCTCTTGCCGAATGATCCTTCTGCTTCTGTGGTACGCAGACAGTGGTTGGTTTACTACGGGCTTGTACTTGCGGGACCAACGCGTGGGCAAGAAATCGACCAAGTAAATCAGCAGTGAGTTGAGATGTAGACATTCCCCTACTAAGGAGTGGGGAAAAGTTCGTCAGGTATCTGCTAGCATAGCCACCGCCTGTACCAAACGGCTGGCTTTTTCGGAGCGATCGAGTTTTTCGTTAGCTGGGTGTTTATATGTTGGCCTATCCCTCTGCTACTGCCTCATCGAGCGTGAAATTCGGCAGCTTCTTCGGCGATTACTTCATTTCTATCCGACAGCAGGAAGGCCAGTTTACGGTAAAGGGGGACAAGGATCTATTCGTCGGTCACCAAATCGGTGAAGAAGGGACCTTCTTACAATGGGAATGGACAGGGCTTCAATTGGTAGTCCGCAACGATCGGTATGGTTTATGTCCAGCATATTATAGTCAAGGGCCCAAGGGATTCATCATCGCAACTTCCGTTCAACGCCTGATAGCGGAAGGTGTTTCTCCAGAACTAAACTACGACGCATTGGCGGTATTCCTTCGTCTCGGCACGTTTGTCGGAGACGATACTCCATACTCGGCTATTCGAGCCCTGCCGCCGGGTACACAGTTTACATGGTCGGGTGGAAGCGAATGTCCTACCGGGTGTGTGATCCTAGGTGAAGCCACGACCGGCCTCACCCGTGAAGCGGCCTACGAGCGATACAACGAGCTTTTCAGCGAGGCCGTTAAAAAAAGATCGACTGTTGCCGATGATTTGGCAGTTGCTCTTTCGGGGGGGATGGACTCGCGGCATATCCTGTTAGAGCTATGTCGACTGGGAAGAAAGCCAAAGCTTTGCGTGACGGCTCAGATCTATCCGGGTGAGTCCAGTGAAGACCTGGATTACGCCAAACAAGTGGCGCAAGCTCTCGCTGTCCCCCACGTCGAAATCGAACAACCAAGGGATTGGTTGAATGCGGAAATTCAGAAGCTCCACGCCACTAGCCTCGGTGCCTTTGAGCATAATTGGGGGATGGTCGTTGGACGTTATTTGCAACACAAAGTTGTGACGGTTTTTGATGGCTTGGGGGGAGATGTGCTCTCGGACTGTCGACACATTGTCACGCCTGCGCGACATGAGGCGTTCCAAGCTGGACGCTTTGCCGTCCTTGCTGAGGACTTTCTGCAAAATGAGTACGGAGGCGTCCGCTATTTGAAGCCCAAACTGGCACGGCTGTTAAGCCGTGAACGGGCTATTCACCGCCTCTCGGTCGAGGCCGCGCGTTTTGCTGGGGCTCCCAATCCGGTAGTAGCCTTTACGTTCTGGAATCGGACTCGCCGAGCCGTCAGTCTGCTCCCTCATGGAGTTTGGAATCGATCGGTACAGGTGGTGACTCCATTTCTCGACCATAGATTGTTTGACTTCCTCATCGGTCTCCCCGTGGAGTTCGTCGGAGACTATACCTTTCATGCCGAAACGATCCGGCGCCACTATCCCAGCCTCGCGCACATTCCATTTGTTTCAGGCCCTTGCCGAAGACCGAGCAACGGATCCCTTATTTTTCGAAAGATGGCACTCGATCTGCTAACGCATGGGCTCCGATCCATTCCCTCATCCTACGTATCATTTCGACATGTCTTGCCACGGCTCATGAGGGCAATCATTGATCCAAGTTATAGCCCCTCTGTGCTATGGTTGGGACCAAGCATGTTGTATGGATTGGAACTGGAGAATTGCTCGACAGCCTATAAATTCTTTGATGGCTTCAGCCAACCCGCCAGCTGGATCAACAGAATGGATCCTGATTAGGGCAAGAAGCCTCTCGATCGCACTACCCCATGAAGAATCCTGATTGACAACGCGTTATCCGGTAGTGCAGCATCGGTCTCTTGTCAGCAGCCAGCCCACATTGAATTGGGTGAGCCGGTAGCTCAGTCGGTAGAGCATCGCCCTTTTAAGGCGAGGGCCCTGGGTTCGAGTCCCAGCCGGCTCACCAGTTTCTCCACCACATGCACGAGTATGTGGCTCAGAAAGATGAGCCTTAGGCCATGAAGCTCACCAGATCGGCCGTTGAATGGTTGAAAGCGTTGGTCGTCGAGCATCCCGAAGACCCCATCGTCAGGGTACAGGTGAAGGGTGTGGATAACCACGCGGCTGGCTTTCAGCATTACGCTGGAAGATAAGGTTCAGCCAGACGACCACGGGCAGTCCATCGACGGTCGAATGGTGGCGATCCCCACCGCCTGCGCGAAGCGCATGGACGGCATCACCATGGATTATCAGAATCCGGGCGGATTCAAATTCCACCACACCGATCATCAGGACGAACTCCGTCTCCATCTCCTCAACTTGAACTGATCCAGAATTTATTCGGGGTTGGAGTCTCAGTCGGTTCATTCAGTTGCTCTCATCGCTCCGTCGATCGTCTTCCTCTTTTGTGGTCTTGCCTTTGCAGACCTACTAGTTCGAGGCACCAAACAGAGACAAACTGATGCATAATGCGCCAGCCAGTCTGGTTCGCTGTTGCATTTTTGGACAAGCGAGGCCTTGTGCCTTGCTTGAGGGGAGAATGTCATGACCGAAGAATGGGGCGCGATCCTCGTCGTCGATGATGATGCAGATATGCGGGAATTGGCCTATGACATGCTGAAAGATCGTGGCCACCAGGTTGCGATGGCTGGAAGCGGAGAGGATGCTCTAAAGCGGTTGAGCGAAGAGGACTATGCGGTCGTCCTGACGGATCTTCGCATGAAAGGGATGCAGGGCCTTGAATTGCTGACCCAGATCAAACGAGACCATCCGCAGATCAACGTGATTCTCATGACCGCCTTTGGATCGGTCGAGACGGCGGTTGAAGCGATGAAACACGGGGCGAACGATTACCTCACCAAGCCGGTCAAGAAGGACGAGTTGGTTCGAGTAGTCGAGCGGGTCATTCGAGAAGCGGCCCTGAGGCGGGAAGTTAGCCGGCTCAGAAAAGAAGTCCACAGGGAATACAGTTTCCATCAGATATTGGGCAAGAGCAAGCCGATCCAGGCGGTATTCGATTTGATTCGCCGGGTGGCCGATAGTCCGACCAACGTCCTGATTACTGGAGAAAGTGGAACCGGAAAAGAGCTGGTGGCCAAAGCCATTCACTACAATAGTGACAGAAAGGATGCTCCCTTTGTTCCCGTTAACTGTGCCGCAATTCCAGAGCAACTCTTGGAGAGTGAACTGTTCGGGCATATGCGAGGCGCCTTTACCGACGCCAAGATGGACAAGCGGGGATTATTTGAAGAAGCGCAGAAAGGCACGCTGTTTCTCGACGAGATCAGTGAGTTGCCACTCATGCTTCAGGCCAAAATTCTTCGCGCGATTCAAGAAAAGGAAATCAGGCGGGTAGGAGCGACGAAACCGGTGTCCGTCGATGTACGGATCATCGCGGCCACCAACCTGAACCTCACTGAGGAGGTTAAAAATAAGCGCTTTCGAGAAGATTTGTACTACCGGCTCAACGTCATTGAGCTGAAGTTGCCGCCGTTACGGGAACGACGCGAAGATATTCCGCTCCTGGTTGAGGCCTTTCTCAAGAAGTGCGGCGAGGCCCGAGGGAAGGAGGTCAAGGGTGTCAGCGAGGCCACGTTGGCGATGTTGATGGACTATGCCTGGCCCGGGAACGTGCGTGAACTGGAGAATGTCATCGAACGGGCTGTGACGCTCAGCCGGGGGGAGAAGATCTCGCCCGATGATCTGCCCGCGCCGGTGCAAGGGGCACGCGGCGACCGGCGTGTCTTGGACGAAGCGGCTGAGCAGGCGTTGCCCCTGCATGAGCTTGAAAAAGAGTACATTAAGAAGATCCTCGAAAAGACCGGCGGCAACAAGTATCAGGCCGCTCATGCCCTTGGCATCGATCGCAAGACCCTGTATCGTAAGCTCGCCGAAATCGAGGGCAAGCCTCATCCAGAGGAATAATTGCCGTGTTCTGATCATCACGGCAAGATTGTGAACTGACACTCCCGCTCCAGGCCGAGATCGATCACATGAAGGATGTCGACCGTCTTGCCATGCCCACTGTGTCTTGGATAATCCCCCTCCTCACGGTAGGAATTTTTGTCCTAGACCTGTTGACTCCGGTCGGCGTGGCGGTGTCGATTTTGTATCTCATTCCACTGCTGCTGACGTATCCATCTCCCCGCACCAGGGATCCGCTCTACATCTCTGCTGTAGCTACGGTGTTCATCTGGGCGGACGTTCTGCTGAAACCGGACGGCCTTCCGATTCCCTACGCATTGTTCAACCGTACTTTAGGTATGATGGTCATCTGGGTCATCGCGATAGGGCTGATTCGGTATAAGCGAACCCAGCACGAATTGAGGTCTTCGCTGGTTGAACAGGCCCATGCCGAAGGTCTGATGAGGGAGGCGCAAGAGGCCCGCTACCATGCGGATAGGGAGGCGGTGCGTGCCGTGGTCGGCCGTGAAGCAGCTGAAGAGCAGCTCCTGGTGAGCCAATTGAGGTTGGACGGCATCATTGAATCCGCAATGGATGCGATCATTACCGTGGATGAGGATCAGAGAGTCCTGTTGTTTAACCGAGCGGCGGAGCAGATGTTCGGCTGTTCCGCTCGAGAGGCCATCGGGCAGCCGCTCGATCGATTCTTGCCGACACGCTTCCGAGACGCCCATCGTCATCATGTCCACGCTTTCGGGCAAGCCGGTGTCACGAGCCGGAAGATGGGGCACCTGGGTACGGTTTCGGGACTCCGCGGTGATGGCGGAGAGTTTCCGATCGAAGCCGCGATCTCGCATATTACTGTGGAGCGGAAGACATACTATACCGTCATTCTCCGGGACATCACCGAACGAAAACGGGCTGAAGACTCCCACCAAGAGAGCCAGCGGCAACTCGCCACCTTGATCAGCAATCTGCCAGGCTTCGTCTATCGGAGTCGAAATGACCGTAACTGGACATTCGAGTATCTCAGTGAGGGAGTGTCAGATTTGACTGGATATCCCGTCGAGGACTATCTCGTACAGCGAACGATCTCGTACGGCGCAAATACCCATCCAGAGGACCGTGAGCGTATCTGGCAGGAGGTTCAGACGGCCGTGGGGCAGCATCACCCGTTCGAGATGACCTACCGAGTCCTGACCAAATCGGGCGAAGTCAAATGGGTCTGGGAACGGGGTGAAGGCATTTACGCTCAGGACGGCACACTCAATTATTTGGAAGGGTTCGTCACCGACATTACTGAACGCAAGCGAGCCGAACACTTGTTACGGCAAAGTGAAGAACGCTACCGGCGCCTGATCACCATTTCGCCCTATGCGATCTTAGTGCATCGAGGCGACCACATCATCTTTGCCAATGATCAAGCCATCAAGCTGTTCGGAGCGGTGAAGGCCGAGGAGATCCTCGAAAAGTCACCGATGGACTTGTTCCATCCTGATTATCATGTCGTCATTCGAGATCGAATCCATGAACTGCTTGAAGGCAGACCACAAGTGCCCATGCTCGAGGAACAAATCATGATGCTCGATGGGAGGGCGATTGACGTCGAGGTCAGTACGGCGCGGTTCATGGATGAAGAAGGCCCGGCTATCTTGGTCATGCTCCGAGACATCAGTGAGCGGAAGCGGCTACAAGAGCAATTGCGGAAGACCGAACGGATCGCCGAACTCGGTACGTTGGCCTCCGGTATGGCCCATGAGATCGGGACACCGATGAACGTCATTCTCGGCCGTGCAGAATATCTGATGGACCGTGTGACGGAAGAGCCGGTAAAGAAAGGGCTTCAAACCATTGTCACGCAGGTTGAGCGGATTACGAGGGTGATGAATCAGTTGCTGACGTTCGCGCGACGCAAAGCCCCGGAGCGGTGCCCCCTGGACCTTCGAGGAACGATAGAAGCCGGCACGGAGTTGTTTCAGGAACGTCTCGCACGAAGTCAGATCCAGGTGGCGCTGGCATTGGCCGACGACTGTCCGATGGCGCTGGCCGATCCGGATCAGATGAGCCAGGTCTTCATCAATCTTGTGGTGAACGCCGTGCATGCCATGCCGGACGGCGGAATGCTACGGATCGGCCTGGCGCCGGAAAAGCAGATGGTGAAACTCACGATAGCCGATACGGGCCATGGCATTCCCCGGGATGTGATCGAGAAAGTCTTCGAGCCGTTCTTCACGACGAAAGAATTCGGTCAGGGGACCGGGCTGGGACTCACGGTGGTGAAGGGCATTATTGAAGAACATCAAGGTTCCATTATTGTTGAAAGTGCAGAAGGGAAGGGCACGACGTTTACGATCCTGCTGCCGCAAGCTGACAGCCAGTGGCTTCTATCTCCTGTGGCATCCCGCGACAGCTGATCCACCCTTGACTGTGGTTTTTCTCACCAGGCGAGGCATCTTTATTCCTCATCAGGGCTTGATTTTATTGGAATTGGGCCTACTTCTGTTCCCCTTCTCATGGCATGTCCCTTGCCAGTTAGTCAGCCTAAGAGCTTGCGAAAGACCGGATGGGGGCCGGAGAGGATGTCGCGCATGACGAAGGGAAAGGCCGCTGTGTTGCTGATCGTCGAGGATGACCGCGAAATGCGCAGTCTGCTGTGCGATGAATTTTGCGGAACAGGATATCAGCTGCGTGAAGCACGGGATGGGGACGAAGCATTTCTGGCGGTCCTGCAATCCGAGCCGGATCTGATCTTGACGGACCTCCGGATGCCTGCGGGGGGAGATGATTACATCAGCCGGTTGCGGACCGTGGCACCCAAGTGTCCCATCGTTGTCATCACGGGATTCGGCGATCCGGCATTGAAAGCTCAGGTATTGAAAGCAGGAGCGAACGCGTACTTTGACAAACCCGTTCGTGTTGCCGAGCTGAAGGCTTGTGTGCAACAATTGCTCGACCACAGACCTGGAGCTGATAGCTGACGGCATATGCCTTATGCTCTTCATCTCGAGAAATGAGCCCGCTTTGTTTGACTCAGAACGTCTTGACGGATCACCACAGACGGATCCCATCATTGCCGCGCGAATCGAAGCGATCAAGCAATTAGCAGAGGGACTCTCCGATCGCGTGGCGGTGATGGACCCCTCATTCAACGTCGTCTACGCGAACGAGGCAGCCTGGGCTGTCGACCAGACTCACACACCTCGCCGACCTCACGCCAAATGCTATGAAGCGTTTGCGCATCGGACCGACCCTTGCGGGACCTGTCCGGCCATAAAGGTATTTGAGGCACCCGAGGTCCAGTGCGTGTCCTGTCCAAGCGGAGGAGACGGCACGGCCTGCGGGATGCAGCAAGCATTTCCCTTGGCTGATGCGAGTGGAACCGTGGCGTCGATGCTGGTGCTCTTTCATCCCACGCCGAAGTCTCATAGTCGAGCTACGCCAGAGGACTCCACCGGTCAGGCGGGAGGCGATGGTCTAGGGGATTTGATCGGTCGAAGTCCGGCCATGCGGCAGCTTTTCGACATGACTCGTCTTGTGGCGGACAGTTCGGCGACCGTCCTCATACAAGGAGAGAGCGGAACGGGTAAAGAACTCCTGGCTAGAATGATTCATGCGCTCAGCAACCGGAGAGATCGGCCGTTCGTCGTCGTCGATTGCGGATCCCTGCCGGAGACACTGCTCGAAAGTGAACTGTTCGGGCATGTGAAGGGTGCCTTCACCGGGGCGGTCGCCCATAAGCGTGGACTCTTTGAAGAGGCAGACGGCGGGACTATCTTCCTCGATGAGATCGCGGATACCACGCCGACTTTTCAAGCGAAGCTGCTCCGCGTTCTGCAAGAGGGCGAGATCAAGCCCGTGGGTGGAACCAGGTCGCTGAAGATCCATGCGCGGGTCCTCTCTGCCTCGAACAAAGATCTGGCCGAACTGGTGAAGGCCAAGACGTTTCGGCAGGATCTTTACTATCGACTAGCCGTGTTGCCTCTCTATTTGCCGGCTCTCCGAGAACGGCGAGACGATATCCCGCTGTTAGTCCAGCACTTCGTCGCCGCTTCGTGCGCTCGACATCATCAACCGGTTCGGCAGGTCGCCGAGCGAACGATGAGGACGTTGCGCGACGCCCCGTGGCCCGGCAATGTCCGGCAATTGCAGCATTACGTCGAACGGGCTGTGGTGACGACCGCCGGGCCGTGGCTCGTGTGTGATGATCTCCTAGACGTTGGCATCGCTGATGAGCACGAGAGTTTACGATCAACGTCGCGGGGGGTGGTTGCTCAGGCCGAGCGCACACGGATCGTTGACGCGCTGGAGAAGACCGCAGGAAACCGTTTGAAAGCCGCCAAGTTGCTCAAGATCAGCCGAGCGAGTCTCTATAACAAGCTTCGTGCCTATAGCATCGAATAGTCTGGTGGTTGCCCCCGTCCAGCTCTTTCTTCAGGTCACTGCTCTCCAAGTGTCTCAATAGCCTACTTCATTGAAACCCTGGGTAACGGTCCAGATGCCTGCCGGAACTGTCTAGAACCTGCGCTTCAGCTTCTTCTGGCATCTGGCCCGACAGAGCAGAATATGAAGGTTGTTCCTCGTGTGTTCCTTTTCGCCCTTTCTCTCGCGGACGGACGTCTATCGCGGTGGACAGCGTAAGTGGATGATATCTGAACGATCGAGCGAGACCTCTGTGCGATTGTCCAAACTGATGGATTGCGATGAGCACCGGCAACAGACGCTGATATTCAACGTGAAACTCCCATCGTCGCTCTTCACACGCGAATGATTCGTTATAGAGACCGCGAACAAGCATGGCATGAACGTTGCGGTAGGCAGGAACATATACAGAGGTCCGGCTCTGTCGGAGTTGGCTAGTGATTCGCCCTATCAGTAGTTAGCTCCGTTCGCTCGAAAGCGAGCGGTTGTCCCGACCGCCACGTGTCAGCGATGAGGGGGCCACAGGTGAGAGTGGTCCCCTCGTTTTCTATTCAGGGCGGGTGTCCGGCAAACATGGGTTGAGTGCGAAGCAACATGCCATGCGCAATGCGCGGCGATGAGTGGGATCGTGAAGTCTATCGCGGGCAGAAGCTGAAAGAGGAGGGATTATGTACGTCGTTCTGCTTACCTTGTTGCTCGTGCTGCCTATGGCCGGCGCGGCGTTCGCGGATGGCGCGCACGGCGGCCATCATGCGCCGCAGCTTCTCAGTCAGACGAACACGACGGTTACGTATGAAGGCAATCGTGTGACGGTGACGTTCGGCCCAGTGGACCTGCCCACAGGCCATGACGGCGAGCTCGCGGCCAGCCTGCCGAAACACCACTTTACGTTGCCCGATGACATGACCATGGTCGGTTTCCATTCCGCGGTCTTTCAAAAAGACGGGACGCCGCTCCCCCGCCAGTATCTTCACCATATTTTGATGATCAATCAGAGCAAAGACAGTGTCGCCTGCCCCGGTGAGCCGCTGTTCTTTGCCGGCGCCGGTATGGAGATGGCTGAGACGCGGTTTCCCGCCGGGTATGGAGTCAAGCTCGCCAAAGGGCAGAAGCTCATGACCATCGTCGCGTTCTATCACGGGGTGCCTCCCACGAAGGATGTGATGGCCAGTTTTACGATGGAGATGGCGCCGAAGGGCGCCGCAGTGCAGGCGCTGGATGTCTACCAGGTCGGTGTCAATGTGGTCTGCTTCAGCCGGTTCGGCGAGCGGCGGGCGGATGAGACGGACGAGGGCATCGAGATTCAGCGAGGCGTGCAAGTGGACCGCGCGTCGCTCAAATTCCAGATGGACGGCTGCGTGAAGTTCGCCTATCCGCACGGACACGATCAAGCGCTCTTGATCGCCCTGGAGAACAAGACGGCGCAGCGGACGCTGCTTCGGACGGTTCCCGACGTCGCGCCGGACGGCACGTTCCAGTCCTTTCTGCCGCATCAGATTTATCGCAGCCCACAGGGCTTCACCGTGAACCAGCGCGACGAGTACGAAATGGTCATGGTACATCACCGTCCCTTGCAGGAACCCCTGATGAATCACGGGATGGGAAATTATTTGCTCTACATGACGGCGGGCGTCTGTACGAACCGGTCGTGATGGAGCCGGCGAGTTGAGGAACAACGATTGTCAAACCTCCCAAAACGGATGGAAGAGGTGACTGGATGCCGCGGGTGAAAAGTCTTCCGACCGGAATCGAGGACAGTCTCGTGGAGGCTATCGAACGGCTGGACCAACCGGACATCCACCGTGCCTATTGGGACCAGAACGAGTTTGTCCTGCTCGAAGGGCTGATCCCCAGGTCGGTGATTGAGGCGTGCCTGCTCGAGATCGAACAGGTTGAGCCGGACATCCATCGGAATTACGTGCCCGGCCACAAGCAGGGAGGCAGCGTCAGCTCCTACGTCATTCGTGAAAAAGCGCCGGCCATGTTGGCGTTGTATCGGTCGTCGGCGCTCCGGACGTTCTTCAGCCGGCTGGTCGACGCTCCCCTCATGCTCTGTCCCGAAGACGATCCGCATGCCTGCGCGTTGTATTACTACACGAAGCCAGGCGACCACATCGGCTTTCACTATGACACGTCCTACTACAAAGGGGCCCGCTATACGGTTCTCATCGGCCTGGTCGAGCAATCCGAGCATTGCCGGTTGGTGGCGCGGGTGCATAAGGGTAAGGCTCCCACTGAGATCAGTGAAACCCGCATCCCCATGGAGCCGGGAACGATGGTCGTCTTCAACGGCGACAAGCTCTGGCACGCCGTCACACCGCTTGGTGCTCAGGAACGGCGGGTGATCTTGACTCTGCAATACGTGACGGACCAGCGGATGGGGCCGCTGAAAAAATTGTTTTCCAACATGAAGGATGCGTTTGCCTACTTCGGGCCGGCCGCGCTCATGCACAGGCCTAAGTCCAAGCAGACATCGATCAACGACCGCGCGATGATCCGGTCCGACATCATGATCGATCATCCGACGCTACAATTTCTCGCGGGAGCATGGAGTGCGTCTCACGATCGCGATTCCTGAAGCACAGGTGGTCGAAGCCCCGACTTTGCTGCGGATAGTCCGGATGGCGCCGGCCTGTGACATTGAGGCTGGTGAACAGGGGGCGGCGTACGTGGCAGTCTTCGAGGATTTCCCCAAATCGGTCGAGATCGTCGTACGACTGATTGAGGAGGCTTGGGACCTGCGCGACGTTCAGATCACGCTCGGAGTGAGGCCGGTGGTGAGCCGGATAAACTTTTATGTTGCCCTCCTCTGTTATCGCGGCAGTCTCGGTGTGCCGGATGCGGAAGCCTACTGCTTTCAGCAGGCGGCCAAAGTAGGGACCGATGGAGGATGTCCGGATCGATCGTGTCTGTCCCATTGTCACTGTCGCGCCATCAGGGTGCGTCTCCGATGCCGGTTCAGTTCATGGATATGGCGCGCGCGGCAGAAGTGGACTGGTGTCCGAACCTCCGCATCGCGAAGTCCGATGCGTGAGCTGTCACGTGACGGTTAAGCGAGGCCAAGATCAGGCGTTCGCGTTTCTTGTGTCTGTTGATCGGTGAGGACGTGCGGAATTACTTATTCACCAAGCTGATGCCTCGGGCCGGAGGGTGTTTGTCGGCTGACCGCTCGAGGAGGGGCCGTGCTCCTCGATGCGTAACCAGGGAGGGGGGTATCATGCAGGTTCAGAAGAGCAGGAGGAAGATCGGGGTGTGGACTGTCGTAGTGTCACTCGCCGCGACGTTCGCCCTTGGTAGTGTGTTACCGGTTTTGGCTGAGGATACGACGGCGACCGGAAACCGCGTGTTCTTTCGCGGGGGCTACGCCCATTTGGATATTAACCGGGGCGGTCAGTTGTTCACCGACGGGCATGGCGCGGCGGGGCGGAATGATGCAAACAATGGGTACTATGTCGGCGGCGGAACGGATCTCATGGTGACCAAAGATTTGTGGGGCATGATGGCG
>JACRQB010000093.1 GCA_016222925.1 Nitrospirota bacterium
ATCAGTAAACGCAAACCCAATCTTGGGATACAGCGGTGACGTGGAAACCTGACGAGCGCGCATACCAAACCTCCTGTGCTCACAAGAGAATTTGGCCATCTACTCTACAGCAAAACCGATTGACTGCGGAATCCGGGCTAAATGGCGAACGGAAAGCGCTTGGAGAGACAACGGTGATGACCATATACGACTTGATGGATTCCGCCGTACAGGAGAAGAGAATCAATATCTGAGAACAAGCAGTCTAGGAAGTAAGCCCCAAGACCGGCCTCCCGACCTTCATAGAAGCGGAAGCCCTGAATTAAATCATCCCTGGGCTTCGTCCAGGATCCTGATTTTCACAGGACCTTGTTTCGGATGTCCGCTTTGGCGGTTTCCCAATCGATGAATTGAGATTGTCCCTCGACGAGTCGTTGGCGACGCTCATCAAGGATGTCTTTATGCCAGGCAGGGGACTCGATGGCTTCCGGAGTACGGGCAATGTCTTCCCAGAGAGACTCCATCGCAGCAAGTTTCTCATGGAGACTCATGTCTTTGAGAGGGAGGTCGAAGGGCATGGGCTCAGTATACCTCAGCGACGAGCAGATTCAAATCCATCAGGTTTCACATCCTGCCTGTTACACCTCACAGCTACTTGCCGACCGGAATATTCTCCGTGCGTTTCACGATCTCGATCGGTTGGAAGACTGGGTCTTGTGAGCCCTGTGATGACTCAGCTTCGACGCGCTGGAGGAACGAGGCAGGGCCATTTAACGGAGCGTAATTGAGTCCGACTTCGACATCGAATGTCTTCGTATCTTTCGGCGTCGGAAATATGAAGGTTTCTTCCCTGGTCTCTTCGGGTTTTAGGACCGTATCTTCAGCGACCTTCACTGCTTCAAAGTCAAACACGGTTTGCTGTCCCTGGGCATCCAGATATGTCCGACCATACACACGCTTATCGGTGAACACCATTTTCAGATTTTTCCCTTTGATGTCCAGATTGAGAACCACCGAAGCCCAGGCCGGATGGGTGGCAGGGAGATTATGCGGCACCAGACTCTGGACCTTCACCACAACGGTGGTTTTGTCGCCGTCGATCCTGGTCTGCACGTCCAGCTTCGCCGCTTCTTGGCGCAATTTACCGATGCGCCCTGGGAAGCTATGGTTGGCGATCTTTCGCTTCTTTTCTCCATTGGCTGATTCCCCGACTTGCTGGGGCATGTGGCAGGTCTGGCATTCTTTCCCTGACTTGACTGCCCGGCTCTGATCCCAATTTCCGAGCAAATCGTTGGCCTTGCCCAAGTTCGCCGCTGAAGGCACGGACTGATGGCAGTTCAGGCAGAGATCAGACTTCTGAAATAGGCTCAGTTCCATCGACTGGTGCGCGAGGTTCTGGACAAAGTCCTTGTAGGGTCCGTAGAGCGTCTTTCCGCCGATCTCATACTTCGGCTCCGGGGGATGCTTAGCCCGGTCTACCTGCTTGATGAGATGGCACTGGCTACAGGCGACGCCATCCAAGGAGGGGTCGCCCGCTTTCGCCTGATCCACAAAGAGCTGCGCATGATCCTGGAACTCCCGCACATGCGGAGCATGGCAACGGAAACACACCGCTTTATCCTTCCCACCCGGTGAATTGAGATACGCGTCGAGCGCCGCGCGAAACGCCGGGGAATGGATGGACTTCGCCAGGGGCGAGGTTTCCCACTCTTCATAGACCCGTTCATGACACCGTTTGCACTTGGTGGAATGGGGGAAGGTTTTCTCGACCACTGCCTGACTACCGGCATTCGGTACCTGAGCAAGAGCCAGCCCGCCACCAGCGAATGCGAGAATGCATGCCGCAACGACAACACAGAATCCCACGACCTGCTTCGTGTCCATGCATCGCTGATACATTGTTTTTCTAAGAAAGGGATTTAACACGATAGGTTAGAAAATGCCGCTGCGTGTATTCCTGGATAATCTTTCTCGCCTCCTCCCTCTCTGCATCCGTCTGAAGTATGGCGAGGTATTTCTCCTGTAACACTGGTTCAGGAGTGGGGATCAGCGCATAGGTGAGCACGGCTTCGATCGATGCTGCAGCTGTCCCGGCTGGGAGCGTCAGCGCAAATGGAACCTTCCTCGTGTTGCCGCCCTTGATGAAGGGGTCAGGAATCGGACCGCGAAGAATTTTATCGTAAGGCAAGCCAAATTGTTTCGTCTCTTCCGCTAAAATCTTGCCTGCCGCGTCCTTCGCCGTGACAGTCAAAAAGAACTGTTTCAGCACCGGATCGCCGTCCGGGAAACTGTGCGGAAGACTGCCGACCTTCACAATCCCGGTTCCCTCCACCACCGTGCCGATCTTCGTCACATCCACATCGATGCGAGGCATCCATTCAGCCTGCAGATTCCGATTCTTGAGCATCGTCCCAGCAACGACGACACCGCGAAACCAGTGTCGTCCGATGGCTCTCGTCATAGCCCCACGTCTGGACGTGGAACTGCCAGTCGAGGGCTCCATATGGCAATCCTGGCAAACCGTTCCCTCAAGAATGTCTCCCGGCAGATTCTTCTGCGCCACATCCTTCACTTTGTCGAAATGGCAAGCGGCACAATAATTGGCCCCTCGAAAGTGCTCAGACTGCGCGGCAGGATGGACAAGATTTTCTTCGGGATTGGAATAGGGGCCATAGAGCATGCTCCCCGGCTGCAATATGAACGTCGGCGGCGAATGTGAGCTCTTTGCCATCCCGTTCATCAAATGGCACGCTGAGCAACCGATTCCTTCGATTCCCGACTTGCGGGCAAGCACGTCCGCCACTATTTTCTCGGCATGCTGAGGGAACACGGTAACGGCAGGCACATGACAGGAGAGGCATCGTCCCTGTTCATCAGGCGACGGATTCGTCTGTTTCCAAAGACCCAACACCGTTCGGAAGACAGGTGACTCCAACGACGTGCCATGTAAAAGGGCCGCATCCACTCGGCCAAAGGTCTTCAAATCCGGCGTCTGCTCTCTAACGCCCTTCCACTCTTCGTAATGACGCTCATGGCACTGTTTGCAGTCTTCCGAACGGATGAAGACTTTCTCGATTTCAGCTACCCACTCAGGCACAGACCGACCATCCGACTCTTGAGCGATTGCCCGATCGTGATAGAGGCTGCTGCTTCCTAGAAGCAAAAGAAGCATCGCAGCAAGCCTGGCTCCCTGGCGACAGGAAGATGTTTTTGCAAATTCTTGCAGGATGTTCAAAATGGCTGTCCAGCGAGGCCACAGCGAGCGAAGAAGCGAGCCGTACGCGGCTCGGTACGTTGAGCTTCGGAGCGATGCGAGAACGAAGCTGGCGGACTTTTTCAACATCCTGCTAATCCCGCTTACAGCCGACAAAATGAAAATTCACCCCCCAGCCGACCGGATCGCCAGGATCTGCCGGCTCATAGGTGCCGACCGTAAAATTACATTCTTTCATCGCTTTCTTAATGGCTCGTCCGAAATCCGCCATGCTTCGGATCTCCTGCTTATCGATTTCCTTAATGACGGAACGAACCTTAATCCCTGCGTAATCCGCGCGTGAATTCCCAATCACTTCGAACACGGCGACTCCCTGCGGTTGCTGAAGTTTCAGTTCTTTCTGAATGTCCTCGTCCACGGCTCCGACGACAATCCCGAATTCCTCTCCCAGCTTCGATGCTTCCGCCTCGGTCATCTCACCATTGGATATTTCAGCCTGGGTAACTGCCATATCAACAACCAACAGTGCGCTCATCAAACTAATCGTCCACCCCCAGTTCACCCTCTTCATTCGTATCTCGTGATTCGTGCGAATCCCACAGGATGGTCAAAAAGGCTGTCCAGCGAGGCCGCAGCGAGCGAAAGGCCGAGTCGTACGTGGTTGGTACGTTGAGGCCTTGAGCGATGCGAGAACAAAGCTGGCGGCCTTTTTCACCATCCTGCTACAGCCCTGCTACGGGATCGATGCTCAACTGAAACCATGGCGCCACGGCCTTCTGGCCGTTTCGCTCTTTGTTTTCCCCATTCCACACGGCGAATGACACGGTTTGCATACGACCGGGAACGAGCGTGGCTTCATTCTCCTGTTCTTCGCTCACCAGAGGGCGGCGCATCACGACATGCCAGACACCGTCCTTCCATACCGCCTGTCCCTGCACCCGCCCTTGTTTATCTTTGGTGGTCAAGGTGCTGAATCCCCCACCGATCAAATCCTCCACGGACGAAACCCGTCGGGGAATGACTTCGAATGTCCGAACCCCGCCTTCTTTTTTTTCTGATGTCCGAGCCGCCCGTCGATCGATATCGGTTTGCCAGTCCGCCTTCCAATGCCAGATATTGATGTAGTGGTCCAGCTGCCCCATGCAGAAAAATGCCGGCGCATCGCCGAGCGGAAGGCCAATCGCGACACCATCCCGGAAGGTCCCCGGAGTGAGCCGATCATTCTTCGTGTTGTCCTGCCATTCCAGCAGAAAGGCGATCTCGGTCCCGTTGTGGATGGACCGTACGGTTAGCGCACGCACCGTGGGTTCCGGCCACACCGGCCTGGTGATCACCTGCCCGCTCAGAGGAATTGTGATCGGTGAAACCTGTTGCCAAGCGATATCATCGGCAGCATTCGGCAGATCACCGTGGACCACGTACGATCTGATGGTCATCCCCTCGGAACTGACCAGCGGAATCCCAAACGCCCCGAGCACACTGGCCACGACAATCAGACCAGAAAAAAACCCAACGAGATGAGAGCGGGAACTGTCGATGTACGTCATTCGCACCGCACAGGGCTCCGAGAGAAAACCGAACTCAGAATACCACAAAACCCGTGCGGGACAAACGTGAAGGATCGAGGTGAGGGTTAGACAAGCTTCAGACGGCGGATCTTGTTTTCTCCGCGTTCGCAGATGTAGAGGTGGTCTTGTGAATCCATGACCAAACCGACGGGTGAATTCACCACGGCCTCAATCGCCAACAGGCCGTCGCCGTGTTTCAACATCCCTGCCGATTCCTTGGCGACAAATCGAGCGGCGCCGCAGCCGCCGATATTCTTATCCTCATACCCACTGTCGCCATTCCCCGCCACCGTGGTCATGACACCGGTCTTGACATCCACCTTACGGACCCGATGATTCATGGTATCGGAAATGTACAGATTGCCTTCGTGATCAAAGACCACGGCCTCTGGGGCGTGAAGCATGGCTCTGACGGCCGGCTTATCGTCACCATCATATCCGTATCGGCAGACCCCTGCGACCGTCGAAATAATTCCCGTCTGGGAATCGATTTTTCTGACACGATTGCTGCCCTTGTCGACCACGTACACATCGCCCTTTATTCCGATCGCATCGCCTGACAGCACAACCAAATTCCTCGCCACCAACGGCTGTTCTCGCGCTTCATCTTCAGCCGTCCAGGCCCCTGCAATCGTCGTCACCATTCCCGTCTTGGGATCATACCGCCTGACCTTGTGCGCTTGGGTATCAGCGATAAAGAGGACATCGTCGCGATCAACGGTAATCGCCGCAGGCCAGGTCAGATTGACGTCCAGCGCGGGACCGTCCCCATTGAACCCATGCTGACCGGTGCCGATCACCGTCGTAATGATGCCGGTCTCATGATCGATTTTCCGAATCCGGTTGCTCCCTGAATCACAGATATACAAATTATTGTGGGAATCAAACGCGACGCCCAAGGGCAGATAGAGTCCGGCTTCTGCACAGGAGCCCTCATCTCCGCTATAGCAGGTTTCCCCCATGCCGGCGAAATTGTGGAGTGTGCCTTGTAGCAGGTCAATGCGCCGGACTCGGTCAGATCCCGATTCAGCGAAGTACAGCCACTTCTCTTCCCGGTCCAATGCAACGTGATGGGGGAGCGGGATTCCGGCCTTCACCGCACGTTTGCCATCACCCGTACTTCGGGCCTTGCCGTTTCCGGCAAAGGTTTCAATGTAACCAGCAGCTAAGCCTAATTCTGTATCCATAGACATCGCGGGCTAGACGCGTGGAGCCGGCTGTGCAGCAGCCCCGGCAGCTTGATTCAATGTGGCATTCTGAGTGGGCGCTGCGGTCACCGCCTGCGGCGCCGTCGCTTGTTGAGCCGCGGCCTGTGCTTCGGCCTCGATCGCATCCGCCTCATGGACTGACTTCTTAAATCCCTTGATTGCCTTGCCGATCCCCTCTCCTAACTGCGGTAATTTCCCCGCGCCAAAAATAATAAGCACAATCATGAGGATGAGAATCAGCTCGGTAAACCCTAGACTCCCAAACATAGTGCACCTCTTCCTAAAGGTAAGTTAGGACTTCGGACCATCCTTCGGCTTCTTGGCAAATCGCTCTTTCAATCGTTTGCGGGCTTCTTCCGCCTGGTCAAACATCTTACACTTGTCATACACGCTGATGAGGTTGTAATACGCGAGCGGTTCATCCGGATTGTGCTCCACCGCACTCTCCATGACCCTGACTGCCAAATCGGTCTTTTTATGACTGAGCGCGATTTCCATCAGCTTGAAGCTTGACTCCAAGTGTTTGGGATCCAGCTCCAACGTACGAAGATAGCATTGAATTCCCATGTCGATCGTGTTGTAGTCGGAGACCTGGGGGTTATCCAGCTCAATATAGACACCGGCGAGATTGTACCAAGCGATCGGATCATCCGGCGTGATCTCAACGAGGCGTTCGTAGTACCCCTTGGCCTCCAAGTATTTCTTCTTGTCTGCGTAGAGCCTCCCCAGGTTGAACAGCGCCAGGACATCATGAGGGAAGATATCCAGCGCATGCCGAAACTCGGCCTCGGCTTCATCGGCCATGTTCTTCGTCGCATAGATCGTTCCCAGATTTGCGTAATACATGGCGAGCGAGCGATTCATTTCCGCGCGAAGAGATTCCGCCATCTCAATCGCTTTCTTGACTTCTGCCAGCGCATCGTCGAGCCGCCCTTTGCTGAAGTACAATTCACCGAGTCGACAACGAGCCTGAAAGTCATCAGGTTCGTCGACCAGCAATTGTTCGATCCCGGAGATCTCTTCATCCGGAGTGAGCGGCTGATCGCCAGAGTCAAGAACGGTCTCTGACTGCACTGGCGTCGGTCCTACATTTTCCATAATCATCTATCTCACTCTCACACTAGGCCTGACCGTGGACGAGGCCATCCGTTGCCGGCAGCACAGGGCCGACGGAAGCCGGCAGCGATTCAGCAGCGGTTGGCTTCACTCGATCAAGGGTAAGTAATATGACTCCAAGAACAACCATCAACGTCAGGTTGGAGAACAGTAAGGCATACCCGGCGATAAACATCAGACCAACCCCATAGCCGGCCAGTCGCCCAATCATCAGCAACTTCACAACGGTGTAGGACCAACAGAGTAATCCCCCCACATACACCGCAAAGGGGAGATAGAAGGTATAGCCCATCCCGAATTGAAAGATCCAGCCGATGCCTTGCGAGGCCTGTCGAAAGGCCGATGCGAAGGCCGGACTATAGAGCTCCAGAAGATAGTCGGCCACGATGAGTGCGGTAAAAATGACACCCGTCGTCGACCAAAACCACATGGCCCGGTTCCACTGCTGTCGATTCCTCGTTCGCAGCGAGAGACTCTTGCTCTTGCCATAGGCCACAAATGCGAAGAAGCTGGCTAAAACCATCAACGCCTCACCCATGCGATGTGATTCGTAGACCAAGGGCGGCGCCGCTATCGTTCCCGTCAAACTATAAATTGTCGATACGATCTGATAATAGAGCCACCCGGAAATGCCCAAGTAATACGTGGCCGCCAGCACACGTTGTGCCGGCTCACGATGGGTCATCACGTATTCCAACACAAACGCCGTCAGCACCAGCAGCGTCAACCCGTTGTAGACGACTGCGCCCAGCATGCCGGGCTGCACAACGAGAAACACAATCGTCAACAGCAACAAGAGTGCCGCCCCTGCACTGCCAAGTTTGCTGAGCTGGCTTGTTTTAGACCCTCCCCAGCGATTGATCAGGGCCAATGTCAGCGCCAAAAATAACAACACGGCGACGATATTGAGAAGCCACACGCCCACCTCGGTCAGGGCGGTGAATGTGGGGGTGATCCACGGGTGATCTGCCGCCAACTTACTGAGATGCATTCCAAGACGGGAGACCAGACGATAGAGAACCAGCTCAAGAAAAGAGGTGAGGAGAACAAGCTTGACGGTATACTCAAACAGTGGACCGAAGTCCGACACTTTCCCCGTCACCCGTTCGCTGAGAGTTGCTACCTTCATGACCATCCCCATCAGGGCTCACATTATAGCTGTCGCAAAAAAATGCGGTCAATGTGCCGCCACCGGCGCCTGTCCGGCTCCTTCCTTCGCCCTTGAGATATACAGTAACCCATCGGCCATCGCATAGTTGAAGGGAAGCTCGCATACCACTTCACTGATCCGCTCATAGACATACTGATACAGCCGCTCAGCTTCGTCGGGAGTCATGCCCTCCTGCACTTCATAGAAAAACCCGAGGCTCAGGTCCTCCGCCGACGGACGCATGATTCGTCGAATCCCATACCCACCGGGGTCGCTCATAATGGGAGCTTCCTTTTCCAAATCGAACAGGCAAGGCTGACAGGAAAATCCATAGGACTGGTGGAGCTTCTTGTTTTCGACGATAAAGTTCATGGTCTCGAGCGCTTCTTCTTCTTTTTCCGTAGGGAACCCGACGATAATGTAACAATGCACCGCAAGGCCGAGATCGATACAGTCGCCCGCGATACGCCGGACCCATTCTTGCTTGATCCCCTTCTTCATGAAATCCATGATGCGCTGATTGAAGGACTCCAGCCCGAAGACGATCTTCAAACACCCGGCATCCCGCATGGACGCCAGCAGCTCGCGTGAGAGATTTTTCTCGAACCGCATCTCGCAGGTCCATTTGATATCAAGCTGTTTTTCGATCAGCTGCTGGCACAACCGCCTTGTCGGCGCCAGCGCAAAGCATTCGTCGGTAAAAAAGAAATGGCGCGCCCCATAGCGTTGCTTGAGCCATTGCAGCTCCTCGACCGTCCGACCAGGGTCTTTCTGTCGAAAATTCTGATGGTCGAGGGTCAGGGCACAGAACGCACAATCCTTGTAGTAACAGCCCCGCGAAAACTGGACCGGCAAGACCGGCTCCGGCGACAAATAGCGATCCAGCGGGAATCCATCATAATTCGGCGCTGGCAGTTGATTGACATTTTCAGAATAGAACGGTTGATTGACCGTAATCTTGCCATTCTGCCGATAGATCAGGTTGGGCACCTTACTGTAGTCCTTCTTACCCGCCAACTGATTGACCAATTCCAGCAAGGCCGTTTCGCCCTCAAACACGACGATGTCGTCGGTTAATTCGAAGAGGCTCGGACAACGACGAATGTTGTCCACGAGACGGGTGAAGATACTACCGCCAATAGTCACATGAAGATCCGGGGCAGCTTCCTTGATCAGCCGACAGAGGGTGAGGCCAGGGATGATCTGAGACGTGGCCGTAATCGAGACTCCGATGAGATCAGGACGGTCATTCACGATCGAGGCAATGAACCGATCCCGGAAGAGGCTCAGATAAGGATTCTGCCCTTCGTCATGAACGACCTTCATTAAATCTTTCGAGGAATAGATGGAGTAGTTCCCAAATTGATTATCCACAACCGTGAGTCGGGTCGGAAAATACACAGAGGAAACAACTTCCAACCATTTGTCGATCATGAATAAGCTCGCTCGATAGGCGTCAGGATCGTAAAATCCTTCGCTGCGCAATGTGTCCTTGGCGAGTTCAATCCGATCGACGAGATAGGAGAACCGATCGAGCGAATCGGTCACCTTCGCGTAATGCTCGCGACTTCCAGAACCCGTCTCCCCGGTTTGAGTCCGCTCAAGTTCGCGCTGCTTGGCGATCAACTGCTGGTAGACTTCAGCCGCATACTCTCTGGTCAGCACTGTATCCAACAATTCGATTCCAAGGTCGCGCTGCGAGACGTCAGAAACCCCACCCTGGCGCAAAAACCCGGTCAGAGACGGCAAACTGAGGTAGGGTTGAGACGGATGCCAGGTTGGGGGGAAAAGCAGCGAGACTTTCATGCGACACTGGTCCTTTTATTGTTGAAAATCAGTGAGTTCGAGACCATCCTCTCTTATACCCTCCGCGCTTCGGTAAATGCAATCCCGCGGATGTAGAGAGGCTTAGGTTGCGGAGAGAATGTGGTTGCTGCCAATAGTATGGCTGGAATATTCCGCACAGTGCTAACGCCAGAATAACTTCAGGATGCTCAAAAAGGCTGTCAGCAAGGCCACAGCGAGCGAAGGGGCGAGGCGTACGCTTCGGTACGTTGAGCCGCTGAGCGATGCGAGAACGCCGCTGGCGGACTTTTTCAGCATCCTGCTAGAAAAAAAGGCCTCGAACCGTTCCCTCACTTACCGGGATTCCGATCCGAGGCCTTTTTAAAATTACGCGACGTCGCGGCTGTTACTTGCCGCTCCGGCCGCTACAGCTTCAACGTGAACCAGGTCGACAGCGACTTCATGCCGTTCCGTTCGATGTTAGCACCATCCCACACCGCAAAGGCGATCGGCACCGACATACCTGCCTTGAACTGGACATCGTTCGCATCGCCGCTTTCCAATGTCCGCTTCACGACCACCCGCCATGTCGGACCGGAATAGGCTCCGCCCTTAACAGATCCTGACGGTTCCCAGACACCATTCCCAATAACGTCCTGATGAGCTTGCGTCGTGAGGGTGCTGAAGCCGTTCGCGCTCAAATCTTCAACGGAACTCACGCGAAGTGTCGGATCAGACATGATGTTCCCGGACCAGATACCAGAGTTGAACGGTCCCAGGCTCCGACCAATACGGTCTGGATAGGTGACGCCGGCTGTGTTCACCGGAAACATCACCGCAACCTGGTCCCGGAAGTCTTGTGGGCCGATCGCCGTGTCATTCTTCGTTTGATCAATCCATTCCAGCCGCATCCCAATATCCTTGCCGTTGGTCATCGCCTTGACGAACACCGACTTCACCGAGATATTCGGGTGCATCGGTGTCGTGATGAGCTGACCGCTCAACGGAATGACAACGCCCGGAACACTTTCCCACATGGGGTTGGCGCCATCCATGGGAATCGGGCCCTTCACCGTCTTAGCCGGTATCGTCACCGGTTGACTGACGGCCAGTGGTACTCGCCCCAATGTCAGCATCAGGCCGACAGTGAGGGCGGAGAGAAGAATGGCAAACACCAATTTCTTGTTGGTCGTCTGCGCTACCCTCATAGTGCACTCCCTCCTCTGAATTAGTGTAAAGACTGTGTTCGCTCTCGAACCGTTACCACACTTACTCACGCCGTTCCGGAAGGTCGCCCCTCCTCATTCTCCTTGTCTTTCTCTTTCACATCCATAAAGGACTGTGCGCCGACTTCGTTCAACAACATGGTCAACTCGTTCCCCTGGTCTTGCGCACCGCATTCATACGTTTGGCCTTCAGGGGAGCTGAATGTCGCCGGACGATAGTCGGTTTCCGTGTAGGGCTGAGGGGTCACGCCCAAGAAGGCCGTCTCGAAATCCATCCAATCCGCGGCCATATCGGCCACCAATTTAAAGAGACCCGAATCCGCCTTTTTGGTCAACATGCGACAGAACAACGGTACCCATCGACCGATATGATTTTTGACAAACTTTTTCTGTGCGTCGACCACGATCTGCGTCTTCTCCGGCCCGTCGTGGCAGAGCGAGTAGGATTCCTTGTACGCGAGAAAGTGCATGAACTCAAACTCGACACTGAGGTGATCAAGCCGTTCATGGATGTCTTTCGACAACTCAACTCCAAAGGCTTTATAGAATCCGGCAATGTCGCCCATCACATGGGATTGCGCGAACACGTGGTCATTCCCGAACAGGGTTTCGTAGGGAGGGCAATCGAGTGTAATCACGTTGCTGAACACCCGGCGATGTTCCGACTGGAGATCGCTGAGCTGCCAGTTGACACACTCGGA
>JACRQB010000094.1 GCA_016222925.1 Nitrospirota bacterium
CTGCTGACACAACGATCTCTCATCTTCAACTGCCGCGCAATTCATCTGCTCGCGAGGTGTGACCGGTCAGGCGATCCATCCGCGTGCACAACCAGGAGGCATCCATGACATCCTCCAAAAACTTGCTATGGGGAGCTGCTCTGCTGGGATCTGCAATAGCAATCGCGACGGTCCTGTGGCCGAGTCGCACTTTGCCTGAGACCACTTCAGTCAGCCTACCGATAGACACGGTGGCCGATTACATCCACGCTGTCATCGAAGCTGATCGAGACTTGTATACCAGGCATGTCGTGGAGCGCATGCAAGCGAAAGGGATTGTCGTCGCATCGGAAAATTGGCAGGAAATGAATACTTTGCCCTTGCCTGCCCAATTCCTGATGGAATCCGGACGGTATGTCGGCAAGAAAGGCCTGGGGATGCAGTACCGGCTGATCAGCTTATGGCCGATCAACAAGCGTAACATCCCAACAAACCCACTCCAGAGTATTGGGCTCGGTACCATCCTGGCTCACCCCGACCGCCCTTACACCGGAGTCACGAAAGTCGGCAATACCCGTTATTTCGAAGCGGTGTATGCTGATCTGGCCGTTACCCAGGCATGCCTCGGCTGCCACAATGCTCATCCCGACAGCCCGAAGCGTGACTTCAAGCTCAACGATGTCATGGGTGCGATCGTGATCAGTATTCAGTTAGGGCAGTAAGCGAACAGCGGCACTGAATCTGACAATGCGTAGATACTGAAGGACGCGGGCGATTCCATCATGGCCTCATTTCAGACCGGCAGAGTGATCTCAGTTCTGCCGGTCGAGCAGCAGGACACCCCCCTAGATACTTTTTGCGCTCTTGGGTTGGATCATTGACGCACGGCAAGGATGCTGAGAAGGGATCGAGTCAGCTAAGCGTGGCTGGTCTTTTTCGCGCGTTCAGCAATTTTCTTGCGCAGGCGCGCCTTTTCGAGACTGACCTGGGCGTCTTTCACTTCCGACGGCAAGCCGCCCGCTTGAAGACGTCGCTCCGCTTCAGCGACCTTGGCCGTGGCCCGTTCCACGTCAATGTCTTCCGCCTGTTCCGCAATTTCAGCCATGATGGTGACTTTGGTGGGGGTGACTTCGGCAAAACCCCACAGAACGGCCATGGAATGGGTCTGACTATCAACACGGTAACGAAGTTCGCCGATGCGGAGCGTCGAGAGGAAATGACAGTGCCCGGGGAGTACCCCAAACTCTCCTTCTGACCCAGGGGCGATGACTTCATCCACTTGCTGACTCAGCAGCTGCTTCTCCGGCGTCACCACTTCTAATAGAAACTTTCCAGCCATCTTCTCTTTCCTCTTCTCACCACCCAAGCGCAGTCGACAGGGTTGATCTTAATTGCGCGCATTGACCGAGCACAGTCTTATCGTGCGCGGGCAGCGAGCAGGAGATCAACCCTGCCGAATTGCGCCTATACTTTCACTCCCATCTTCTCGGCTTTCGCCAATGCTTCTTCGATTGGGCCGACCATGTAGAACGCCTGCTCCGGCAGATGGTCATACTTGCCTTCCAGAATCTCCTTGAAGCTACGGACCGTGTCCTTCAGCTTCACATACTTACCCGGAGCGCCGGTGAAGGCTTCGGCCACGTGGAACGGCTGCGAGAGGAAGCGCTGAATCTTTCTGGCGCGTGCCACGGCCATCTTATCGTCTTCCGACAACTCGTCCATACCAAGAATGGCGATAATATCTTGGAGATCCTTGTAGCGCTGGAGGACGGACTGTACGCCGCGAGCAATTTTGTAGTGCTCTTCCCCGATGACCTGTGGATCAAGAATACGCGACGTTGAGTCTAACGGATCGACTGCCGGATAGATGCCCAGCTCGGCTAACGACCGTGACAGCACGGTGGTCGCATCCAAGTGGGCAAATGCTGTGGCCGGCGCCGGATCGGTCAAGTCGTCGGCAGGCACATAGATCGCCTGCACCGATGTGATCGACCCACGCTTGGTCGATGTAATGCGCTCTTGTAACGCGCCCATTTCCGTCGAGAGGTTCGGCTGATACCCGACGGCCGACGGCATGCGCCCGAGCAACGCGGAGACTTCGGAACCGGCCTGGGTAAATCTGAAAATATTGTCCACGAACAGCAATACGTCTTGATTCTCTTCGTCGCGGAAGAATTCGGCGACGGCCAAGCCCGTCAATGCGACACGGAGGCGAGCTCCCGGCGGCTCGTTCATCTGGCCGTACACCAGCGCGGCTTTCGACTTCGTAAAGTCGTCCGGATCGATGACCTTGGACTCCTGCATTTCGTGCCAGAGGTCGTTCCCTTCACGCGTCCGCTCACCGACGCCCGCAAAAACAGAGAAGCCGCCGTGATGCAGGGCAATGTTGTTGATCAGCTCCATGATAATGACGGTCTTGCCGACACCGGCGCCGCCGAAGAGTCCCACCTTGCCGCCCTTGCTGTAGGGTTCGAGCAAGTCGACCACCTTGATCCCGGTCTCTAAGACCTCAGTGCTGGTTTCCTGATCTTCCAACTTCGGAGCGGGGCGGTGAATGGGATACGTCTTCTTCGAATTGATCGGGCCCCGTTCATCGACTGGCTCGCCAAGCACATTGATGAGACGACCGAGTGTTTCACGACCGACAGGCACAGAGATCGGAGCCCCTGTATCCTGCACATCCATCCCGCGCGTCAGACCATCGGTCGTAGACATCGCGATGCTGCGGACTCGGTTTTCTCCCAGGTGGGAGGCAACTTCAAGCGTAATCCGAATGGCAGGCGTACCCGCATCCTTGTTCTCCTCCTGGATGACCTTGAGCGCGTTATAGATGTTCGGCAGTTGGCCGGGAGGGAACTCGACGTCCACAACCGGTCCGATGACCTGGATGACTGTGCCTGTTGCCACGGGATGCTCCTTTCGACGAAACGGGATCGGCTATTTCAGCGCTTCGGCGCCGCCGACAATATCCATCAATTCTTTGGTAATTGCAGTCTGACGAGTCTTGTTGTAATAGAGCGTGACTTTCTTAATGAGTTGGCCGGCGTTCCGGGTGGCGCCATCCATGGCGGCCATCCGGGCTCCGTGTTCAGCGGCCGCGGACTCCAGCAAAATTCGGTACGCTTGCACCTGGAAATGTTTCGGGACCAGGGCGCTCAACAGTGCCGCTTCATCCGGCTCGTAGAGATAAGCGCCGCTGGTCGGCCCTTCCGATTGCACGGCACCGAACTCACTCTGGGCATCGACAGGGAACAGTTTTTCAACAATGACGCGTTGCTGAATGGCGGACTTGAATTCGTTGTACACGACGTACAGTTCGTCGAACGTGCCCTTCACGAAGTTATCCGTGAGATCGCCGCCGATGTCGATCGCATGCTCAAAACTCAATTTATCGAAGATGCCGGTCCATTCCTGACGGATCGGCCAACTGCGCCGTCTGAAATAGTCGCGGCCTTTTCGGCCAATCAAGCTCAAGTTCACTTGCAGGCCACGCCCTTCGCACTGCCGGACGAACTCGGCGCTCTTGCGAACGATGTTGCCATTGAAACCGCCGCACAGCCCGCGGTCGCTCGTCACGACAAGCACCTCGATCTTCTTCCCCTCGCGCTTCTGCAGAAGCGGATGAGAAGACCGGTTCACACGCTGGCTCAGGTTGCTCAACACCCCGCGCATTTTATGCGCATAGGGACGTGCGGAAAGAATGCGGTCCTGCGACCGTTTGAGCTTTGCCGCAGCCACCATCTTCATGGCCTTGGTGATCTTCTGGGTATTCTTAAACGCCGAAATCTTGCGGCGCAAACTTTGTAAGCTTGGCATTGTCTTCCATCAGGGCTCAAGCGACCGCCGACCTTGTCGTCGATCTTGCCGATGGTGGTGACTTCTTTTTTCAGCTCCGCATGGTGCTGCTGGATATAGTGGAGCAGATCGCCCTCGAACTGCTGCACCTTGTCAACCGGCACATCATCGAGGAAACCTTGCGTCCCGGCATAAATCGAGAGGACCTGGTCAGCCACCGGCATTGGCTTGTACTGTCCCTGCTTCAACAGCTCAACCATGCGGACGCCACGAGCCAGCTGCATCTGCGTCGCCTTGTCGAGTTCGCTGCCGAACTGGGCGAACGCCGCCATTTCGCGATATTGCGCGAGGTCCAGTCGGAGCGTACCGGCCACCTGCTTCATGGTCTTGATCTGCGCAGATCCTCCGACCCGGGAGACCGACAGACCGACATTAATCGCCGGGCGGATACCGGAGTAAAAGAGATCGCTGCCCAGATAGATCTGACCGTCCGTAATTGAAATGACATTCGTCGGGATGTAGGCCGACACGTCGCCGGCCTGGGTTTCGATAATCGGCAACGCCGTGAGACTGCCACCGCCGAGCTTGTCGCTCAACTTTGCCGCCCGTTCGAGCAAGCGGGAGTGCAAGTAGAAGACATCGCCCGGATAGGCTTCGCGGCCTGGGGGTCTGCGGAGCAACAAGGAGAGCTCACGATAGGCAACCGCGTGCTTGGAGAGATCATCATAGACAATCAACGCATGCTTACCGTTATCGCGAAAATACTCGCCGATCGCGGCGCCAGAAAATGGCGCCAGAAACTGCATCGGCGCGGGGTCACTGGCGCTGGCCGAGACCACGATGCTGTAGTCCATCGCATGGTTTTCTTCAAGGGTCTTGACGACGCGCGCGACGGTCGAACGCTTTTGGCCGATGGCAACGTAGATACAGAACACGTTCAGGCCCTTTTGATTGATGATCGTATCGACGGCAATGGCGGTCTTGCCTGTCTGACGATCGCCGATGATCAATTCACGCTGTCCACGGCCGATGGGGATCATGGCATCGATGGCCTTAATGCCGGTCTGCAATGGTTCCCGAACCGATTGGCGGGTATTGACGCCAGGGGCGACCATTTCGATACGCGAAGACAGTGAGGACTTGATGGCTCCCTTGCCGTCGATCGGCTGGCCGATCGCATTCACTACACGGCCGATCAACGCGTCACCCACCGGAATTTCCGCGATGCGGCCGGTGCGCTTGACAGGATCGCCTTCCTTGACCCCGACAGAGTCGCCCATCAACACGGCCCCGACGTTGTCCTCTTCGAGGTTCAGCGCGATACCGTAGAGACCGCCTGGGAATTCGAGCATCTCGCCGGCCATGGCTCCGTCGAGGCCATAGACCTTGGCGATGCCGTCGCCGACCTGAATGACGGACCCTGTTTCCTTGACATCGACCTGTTTGTCGAAGCCTTTGATCTTCTCTTTGATAATCGCACTGATTTCGTCTGCCCTGATCTGCATGGCTACTCCTTATTCTCGCGTCAACAGGACTTGCAAATCGCGCAAGCGACCTTGGACGGTGCTGTCGACGACCCTGCTGCCGATGTGAATCTGCAAGCCGGCGAGGTGACTGGCATCGGTCTGAAATGTGACATCGACGTCGCGCTTCAGCGTGTCGCGGAGGCGCGTCCTGATTCGATCTTGTTCCGCCGGCGGAAGAGCCGTCGCGGAGGACACCGTCACCGGCTGCGTCCGCTTTAATTGATCAACCAACTTGCCGAATGCGTCGGCGATTTCCGGCAGAAAGCCCACTCGACTTTTCTTCACCAACTGCCCCAAAAACGCTTGACCGGCCGGAGGGCACCCCAGCTTGTCGCCAAGTGCGGTCAAAACAGCGATTTTACCCTCTACCCCGAAGGCAGGTGAGGCCAGCACGTGGCGAAGCTGGGCTGATTCTTTCATGGCCTGGCCGAGGCCGGTAAGCGTCCCCCGCGTCGCTTCGATAGTTGAGTGATCGAGGAGCTCGAAGAGGGCTTGTGCGTAACGTCGCGCAACTGTTGTCTTAATCACCGTTTAGCATCCACATGCGTTATTTTGACAAACCTAAAGAACTCGTGCGAGGCACGAAGCAGAGCGCGAAAATTAGCACTGAGACCTATGAGCTGTCAATACGCTACAGACACGGGCAAGCAAGATATTCGTCAACACAGCCGGGCGAGGAATACAGTGTATACTGGAAGTCGATCCGTGGCGTACGCCCGGTTCCTCAAGCGATCCCACCCACACCTGGATTTGATACAAGTGGGCGGAGGTGAGCCATGCAAAAACAATTGGCCGTATCGACCCTCGCACTCTGTCTAGCGCTGAGCCTGATTCCCTCGTCTGCGCCCGCGTATCGTGAATACTTCACCCTAGAGCAAAAGGTTCAGCTGGAAAAAATCCAGACCGTTCTCGTGGACGCCCGACGCGCCATCGCGCCTCTGGAAGGGACCTGCCTGCCAACTGACCTACCTGCTCGGCGGGATGAAAATTAAGTGGCAGAAAGAAGTGCGCACGGAGTTCGAGGACGCCGTGGCGGCCGCACGGGCGGCCCAGGGCGCTGATCCCGGCCCGTATGCGATGGCCAAGTTGCAGGAAGCGCTCGCCACGTATGATTTTCCGCTCCTTCTCGCGGCGGAATGGGGCCATGCCGATCGACTGCTCAAGCTGCTTGATTCTCCAGACACCAGCCAGGCACGGAAAATTAAGATCATGTCCCTCCTTGGAGAGATGCAGGCCGATGAGGCGATGCCGAAATTGAAGGAAGCGCTCAAAGACCGCGATCTTGCCAAGCAAGCGCTTGCGGCGATTGGGAACCTCGGCAGAGACGGCATTCCGTTGCTCGTCGACGTGCTTCCGTTGCTGGCAAAACTTCAAGATTCAAAGACGGACTGGACCGTCCTGACGGAGGTGGCATGGGCGCTCGGCAAGATTCCTGATAAGCGTGCCATACAGCCCCTCTACGATCTGGACAAGAAGCTGCAGGCCATACGCGATCCCGACAACGTGACGCTCAAAAAGCTCAAGGAAGCCGTCTTCTGGTCGATCAAGCAATGCGATACGTGGGATCAATATAGCTAAAGGAAGGAGTGGAAACCGACGATATTCTGTACTCATGCAACACGCGGTCGCGGACTCGCCCCGCTCCATGCCTCCTTCTAGACTGTTGATTTATTCACTCCTTGAGCGTAGGAATTGCCCCGATAGATACTCCAGCATTACCGGGATTTCTCTATGTCTGAACCCACCATTATCTGCCCGAACTGCAAGACCGAGATCAAGCTGACAGAATCCCTCGCCGCTCCCTTGATCGAGTCAACCCGTCGCGACTATGAGAAGCGGCTGGCGCTGAAAGACACGGACATTGCCAAGAAAGAAGAGTCGCTACGCGAGCGAGAAGCCGCTGTTTCAATAGCCACGCAAGCGATTGACGATCAGGTGGCCGAGAAGCTGGTGCTGGAACGCGCGAAGATCGTCACAGAGGAATCCAAGAAGGCCAAGCTCGCCCTGCAAACGGATATCGACCAGAAGACGAGAGAACTCGCCGAACTTCAAGATGTCCTCACTCAGCGCGACGTCAAACTCGCTGAGGCGCAGAAGGCTCAAGCCGATCTCATCCGGCAAAAGCGCGAACTGGACGATGCCAAGCGTGAGCTAGAACTCACGGTCGAAAAGCGCGTCCAAGATGGGCTCTCTGTCACCCGCGAACAGGCCAAGAAGGAAGCTGAGGAAGGACTCAAGCTCAAGGTGATGGAGAAGGAGCAAACCATCGCCTCCATGCAGACCCAGATCGAGGAACTCAAGCGCAGGGCTGAACAGGGATCGCAGCAGCTCCAGGGCGAAGTCCAGGAACTCGAGCTGGAAGCTGTGCTTAGAACAAAGTTCCCGAGAGACACGATCGAACCGGTCCCCAAAGGCGAATTCGGCGGCGATGCGCTTCAGCGGGTCATCGGCCCTCTCGGTCAGCAGTGTGGAACGATCTTATGGGAATCCAAACGGACCAAAAATTGGAGTGACGGCTGGTTAGCCAAACTTCGCGACGATCAGCGGACTGCGAAGGCTGAGATCGCTGTGATTGTGAGTCAAACGCTCCCGAAGGGCGTGGAGTCCTTTGATCTGATTGAAGGAGTCTGGGTGACACATTCACGAACCATGCTTTCCGTTGCGCTCGCGTTGCGCCACTCGTTAATCGAGATTGCCTCAGCTCGGCAAGCACTTGATGGCCAACAGACCAAGACCGAAATGGTCTATCAGTATCTGACCGGCCCACGGTTCCGCCATCGCGTCGAAGCCATCGTTGAGGCGTTCTCGTCAATGCAGGAGGATCTGGATAGAGAGAAGAAAGCCATTACGAAGCAATGGGCCAAGCGGGAGGAACAGATCGAGCGGGTCATGCAAGCGACCGTTGGCATGTATGGTGACTTACAAGGGATTGCAGGAAAAACGCTGCAGGAGATCAAAGGCCTGAGCTTGCATGCGCTGACTGATGAGAGCCAGGCTATCTAATGCGTCTCGTCGAAGTAGCCCTAAGCAATTTCAGGAGTTACGCAACAGAAACTCGAATAGAGCTAGATCCTTTTACCGTATTGATTGGACGCAACGATGCCGGAAAATCCTCTATATTTGATGCCTTAGATATATTCTTCAACGATACACCAATCGAACAGGACGACTGCTCAGTTCAAAATACCCATACGGAAATTAGGATCTCATGTGTTTTTGACGACCTTCCTCCACAACTAATAATTGATGAACAATATGCAACCAGATTGCAGGATGAATATTTGTTGCGAGCTGACGGAAAGCTGGAAATCGTTAAAGTCTACAACTGCGCCGGCACTAAAGGAAAACTTTCCAACACTTTTGCAATCGCCTTGCATCCGTTCGGTGCTGGCGTGGACGATCTGCTTGGATTAAAGATTGCAGAGCTGCGGGTGCGCGCGCAGCAACGACAAGTTGACCTCACCAATTGCAACCAAGCCATCAAGGCGCAATTGCGACAGACAATTTGGGGGCAGGCGAATGAACTTTCGCTTACTGCGCGTGAGGTGAGCCTGGCGAAGGAATCGGGGAAGGAAGTCTGGGAACAATTACAGAAGCATTTCCCTGTTTATGCTCTGTTCAAGTCAGACCGGGCTAGCACTGATCAAGATGCGGAAGCGCAGGATCCATTGAGAGCTGCAATCAAGGAGGCTGTACGGCGGCGTGAAGTGGATTTGAATGGGGTAATCGCTGAAATACGACAAGAATTAGAAAACGTTGCATCTCTTACCGTTGAAAAGATCAGGGAGATGAACCCTGATCTCGCGAGCCAGCTTCACCCTGAGATCAAAAACAAGAATTGGGAATCGCTCTTTGCCGTTACCCTTACAGGCGAGGATCAGATACCGATCAATAAGCGGGGCAGTGGTACAAGAAGACTTGTTTTACTTAACTTCTTCAGGGCTAAAGCAGAGGAAGATTCAGAAACCCGAGATGCGGGCATCATCTATGCCATCGAGGAGCCAGAAACAAGTCAGCACCCTAATCATCAGGTAATGTTGCTGGACGCATTCCAGGATCTAGTGGTTCAAGATCGCTGCCAGATAATGATCACCACCCACACCCCTACACTCGCACGACGTGTGGATCGCCGCACATTGCGCCTGATCACAGCTCAGAGTGGAAGTCCGTTGATTGAAAAAGGCACTGCTGACTCCACGCTACAGAAGATAAAGAACACATTAGGCGTCTTGCCCGATCACGATATCAAGGCTTTCTTCGGTGTTGAGGGGCGGCACGACATCAACTTCATGAAGCACATATCGCACATTCTCGCAGCTGTTGAACCCGATATTCCCGACCTCGGATTGATGGAACAAATTGGCAAGCTCGTTTTTGTACCGCTTGGGGGGAGTAGTTTGGACTTGTGGATAACGACTCTCTCAGGACTGCAGCGACCAGAGTTCTATCTTACCGATAGAGATCTACAGCCACCTACCCAACCAAGATACTACCAACAGATAGCAGCCTGGCTTGCCCGTGGGTGTACAGCGTGGGCTTCATCAAAAAAGGAATTAGAGAACTACCTTCATCCCAGTGTAATTCTGCCAGAAGCTGCAGGATATGTCGGCACAGGTTCAGACTTTGAAGATGTTCCTCTCTTGTTTGCTCAAGCGGTCCATGCAGCTTCGCCTGGGACTTCTGCATGGGCTACCATTTCTGATGAGAAACGTAGCCATAAAATATCAGCAGCCAAAAAACGCCTCAACACAGTTTGCGCAGGACGCATGACCCCAGAACTCCTGACTCAGTCCGACCCTAACGATGACATACGAACCTGGCTTCGAGCCATTGGACAAGCCCTAAATGAATAATGATCTTCCCCCAATTCTGTGGACACCTGGTTAAGCGACTGCGGCCCTCGCTTCATACTCGGCCGGGGAGTGATAGCCGAGAGTCGAGTGCCGTCGCTGCCGATTATAGAACACCTCGATGTATTCAAAGATATCCTGTCTCGCCTCTTCACGGGTCGCATAGCGCCGATGGTACACCAGCTCACGCTTGAGCGTCCCAAAGAAACTTTCGACGCACGCGTTGTCCCAACAGTTGCCTTTGCGGCTCATACTCGCCGTGATGCCATGCGTGGTCAGCAGCTGCTGGTATGGCCTGGCTGCATATTGACTCCCGCGATCGGAGTGATGCAGGAGTCCCACTGTGGGTTGGCGCGCGATGAGCGCCATGCGGAGGGCCTGCTCGGGTAAGTCCCCGGTCAGACGCGGGCCCATTGCCCAACCGATGACGCTACGTGAGTACAAATCCAGCAACACGGCCAGATACAACCAGCCCTCCAGAGTCCAGATGTATGTGATATCGCCAGCCCAGACCCGGTTGGGCTCTGACACCGTGAACTCGCGTTGCAGCGTATTCGCCGCCACGGGTAGGCGGTGCGACGAGACCGTCGTGGCCCTCCATTGCTTCATGGTTTTAGCTCGAATACCATCCTGATGCATCAGACGAGCCACGCGATGCTCCCCAACCCGGTGGCCTTGTGTCCGGAGCGCCCGCCAGATGCGTGGACTGCCGTAGGTTTCCCGCGACTCCTGGTGGACCTCTCGAATGGCCAAGCGCAGGGTACGCGCCTGGATGGATCGGGGACTCTCCGGCCGTGCGCGCCACGCGTAATAGCCCGCTGCCGACACGGCCAGAGCTCGGCACATCAGCCGGATCGGATAGCGACGGTCATGTTCCTGAATCGCGCGGTATCTCATTGGGATTCCCTCGCGAAGAACGCCGCCGCACGTTTTAAAAAATCTCGCTCTTTCCGCAGCGTCTCGTGTTCTCGTCTCAGCCGTGTGAGCTCGTCCTGCTCGACTCGCATCGCCTGACGCGTGCGGCCCTGTGATTCCGCCTGTCCCTGCTCACCCTGCCAACGGTAGAGCAAACTATCTCCAATCCCAAGTTCCCGTGCGACCTGGGCCACGGGCCTCCCCGATTCTCGTATGAGCCGAACGGCTTCTGATTTGAATGCGTCGGTAAATTGACGTCGTATGGGTGCTGCCATGCTAACCTCCAATTTCATAATTCTCCCACTTATGGAGGTGTCTTCGAAATCAGGGGAAGCTCATAAACACCAGATACATCCTTGGCTAAATATAATGGCCACATTTCCTGCTAGTGGATGTATTAGATGAAAATTTTATTCAAACCAAATAAGCCTCTTAGTCCTACCTTGCGAAAGGTCTTAAAGAAGTTTTGTCATTGCCTAACGCACTATGATGCCCCCAAGAATGATATAGCCTACTGGTATGGTGAGAGAGCATTATGAGCTGCTGCCGGTATAGTTGACACCACCCTACGCTCTTTTAGCTTGCCGTTCGAACTCCATCGGACTGAGATACCCCAATGTGGAATGCCGCCGTCGGGGATTATAGAAGCGCTCGATGTAATCGAACACGTCGGCTT
>JACRQB010000095.1 GCA_016222925.1 Nitrospirota bacterium
ACGGCCCGCGCGACACAAGGAACGACTGCTTTATCAAACACGCTGGGAATAATGTAGTCTTCGCTCAACGTGCCCTCTGGAATCACGTGGGCGATGGCCTGCGCGGCGGCCAACTTCATGGCTTCATTGATCTCGCTGGCCTGAACATCGAGCGCGCCCCGAAAGATCCCGGGAAACGCCAGCGCATTGTTGATCTGGTTCGGGTAATCCGATCGGCCGGTCGCGAAAATTGCGGAGTGAGTGACCCCTAACTCCGGCGAAACCTCCGGATCTGGATTCGCTAACGCAAAAACAATTCGATCCGGAGCCATCAGATCGAGATCAGCCGCAGTCACCACATTGCCGACGGACAGACCGATAAACACATCGGCGCCTTTCAGCGCATCACGCAATGTGCCTTTCGGACTGTCTCGCGTCAAACAGGCACGAAGATCGGTTCGGCAGGCCCGTAGTTGCTCGGCCTCCCCACACAAGATGATGCCCTCCTTGTCGCATCCCAGCACATGTGTCGCACCGGCGGCCAACAATATTCGACAGCACGCCGTTCCCGCGGCGCCAAGGCCATTGACGACAATGCGAGCCTGTTCCAGTTGTTTGCCCGTGACCCGGAGCGCATTCGTCAATGCGGCCAGCAGCACCACGGCCGTGCCATGCTGATCATCATGCATCACAGGAATGTCGAGCGACTGTTTCAGTTTTTGCTCGATCTCGAAACAACGCGGTGCGCTGATGTCTTCCAAGTTAATGCCGCCGAATCCCGGCGCGATCCCCTGGACGATCCGCACGATGTCGTCCGGCTCTTGCGTACTCACACAGATGGGCCAAGCATCAATGCCCGCCAGTTCTTTAAAGAGCATCACCTTGCCTTCCATGACAGGAAGCGCTGCCTCCGGGCCAAGATTGCCCAACCCCAACACCGCGGACCCGTCCGAGACAACCGCGACACTATTGCTCTTGCCTGTAAAAGTATAGACCTTTGACTTATCGTTCGCGATCGCCTGGGCGACACGACCAACTCCCGGGGTATAGACCATGGACAGCACGTTTCGCGTACGGATCGGAACCTTACTCTCGACTCGAATCTTTCCCCCAAGATGGAGCAGGAAAATACGATCGGATGCCGACAGCACGGTCACGTCGGGCAGTTCGCCCAGTCGCGTGACGACTTTTTCGCCATGCTCCTCGTTCTGCACATCAAAGGTGATGTCCCGGATCATGCGCGTCTTTGTCGCCGACACAAGATCGACGGCGCCCAGATTGGCCTGTTCTTCCGCCAACAGCGCCGCCACTCTGGCAAAGATGCCGGGTTTGTTCCCAAGCTCGAGGCGTACCGTCAACCGATAATTGGAGTATGGACCGACGTCTCTCATTCGTTTCCCGCTCCATCTAGACTACCACAACTTCCCACCACAACCAGAAGAACCACAAGAAGAGCAGTTTACAGTACATAGGCCTCCCCGGCAGCTCCGTTGACGCTGTTCTCGCCACGATGCTAGGGTGCCCCATGTCAATCTCTAGCAATACACGACCCCCGAATCGACTGATCCATGAAACCAGTCCCTACCTCCTTCAGCATGCGCACAACCCCGTCGATTGGTACCCCTGGGGGCCGGAAGCCTTGCGCCACGCCACGGAAAAGAACCGTCCTATTTTGCTCTCGATCGGCTATTCCGCCTGCCACTGGTGCCATGTCATGGAACGGGAGTCGTTTGAGAACGAGACGATTGCGGAGCTCATGAATCGATGGTTTGTCTGCGTCAAGGTCGACCGGGAAGAGCGGCCCGATCTCGACGAGATCTACATGGCCGCCACCGTCTCGATGAATCATGGTCAGGGCGGTTGGCCGATGACGGTGTTTCTGACGCCCGCGCAAGAACCTTTTTTTGCAGGCACGTATTTTCCTCCGGAAGACCGGTGGGGACGGCCCGGTTTCGGCGCGGTCTTGAAAAAGATTGCCGACTATTGGGAGACGCGTCCCTCCGAAGTCCAAGATCAGGCCAAAGAACTGACGGCCCAGCTGCAGGGTTCAAAACAGCTCCCCTCCCCCATCTCCATCAGCGAATCTGTGCTTGAAGAAGCGGTCGTTCAGTTCAAAGACGATTTCGACAACACCCACGGCGGGTTCGGCACGGCGCCCAAGTTTCCCCCGGCGATGGGACTGTCCTTCTTGCTCCGGAGTCACCGACGCTCGGGCGATCCGCACACGCTTACGATGGTGACTAAGACCCTCGACATGATGGCGGACGGAGGAATCTACGACCACATCGGCGGCGGCTTTGCACGCTATTCGACCGACGCACGGTGGCTGGTGCCGCATTTTGAGAAAATGCTGTATGACAACGCGCTCCTGGCCCGCGTGTATGTCGAAGCGTATCAAGTCACCCAAAAGCCGCTCTATCGGCAGGTGGCGACCGAGGTCCTCGACTATGTCTGCCGGGAAATGACGGGACCGGAAGGCGGCTTCTATTCGTCGACGGATGCCGACTCCGAGGGTATCGAAGGAAAATTCTTCGTCTGGACCCCTGCCGAGATACAGAACGTCCTCAAGAACGACGAGGACACGCGGCGATTCTGCGCGCTCTACGACATCACAGAATCAGGCAATTGGGAACATGCGAATATCCCCAATCGGCTGCGACCGCTCGACGACGTGACCAGACAGCTGAATCTGACCGCCGACGAGTTGATGGAAATCGCGTCCCGTGCGAAGCCCCTGTTGTACGAAGCGCGCCGACATCGTGTCCCTCCGGGTCTGGATGACAAGGTGATTACCTCGTGGAACGGCATGATGCTGTCGGCCATGGCCGAGGCAGCCCGGGTCTTCGGAAACGCCGCCTATCTCAAGAGCGCCCAACGGACGGCTGACTTTCTGCTCCGCAATCATGCCAAGCCGGACGGGCGCTTACTGCGCACCTCACGGGGCGATCGCGCTCACCTCGATGCCTATCTTGAAGACTACGCATACCTGACAGAGGGATTGCTGGATCTCTATGAAGCCGGTTCATCCGAATCGTATCTCCAGGCAGCCGCGCGACTGGCGGAGTACCTGATCAGTGACTTTATGGACCATGAACGAGGCGGGTTTTTCACGACGGCGACACACCATGAATCCCTTATTCTCCGACACCGGGAGGGCACGGACGGAGCCACGCCCAGCGCCAACGCCGTCGCCGCGTCCGCACTCGCCCGACTGTCCTTCCACTTTGATCGTGACGATTGGCGCCGCGCCTCGATCGCAGCCACACGCGCCTACGGTCGGCAAATCACCCGTTACCCGCGGGCCTTCGCGAAGAGTCTGGCTGTGGTCGATTTTCTGACCGAAGGACCAGTGGAACTGGCCCTCGTGGGTCATGAGTTACACGATGACCTTCGCGCCATCCGTGAGGCGGTAGCGCACTGCTACATTCCCAACCGCATTGTGGCAACGGGTTCTCCAGGACACCCCTCTTCGCTCCCACTCTTGAGAGACCGTCCGGCCGTTTCCGGCAAGCCGACACTGTACATCTGTCGGAATTACACCTGCCGGCAACCGATCACCGACCCTCGTGCAGTCAGAGAAGCGTTGCAGGCTGATCAGACTGCGCCGAAGGAGCGTGGAACCGAACCAAGACTGTTGCGAGGGGCCAGCCTGTCGGGATACGCCACGGTTCAGGGCACAGCGGCCTATGCCTCTCGAGCAATGGCACGGGACGGCGACGCAGGCCTGGCACAAGGCTTTGCGGTGCTCGGTACGACCGGCTTGACCACGACACGAGTAGGGTTCGGAACATACCGCGTCGACATGCAGCATGCTGATTACCGTGACGCGTTAAAAAAAGCCTTGCGAGCGTCTTGTAATCTCATCGACACCTCGACCAATTACACAGACGGCGACAGCGAACGGTTGGTCGGCTCTGTGCTGGCCGAGCTGGTCGCCTCAGATGAGGTTCGTCGCGACGAAATCATCATCGTCTCCAAAGTCGGGTATATCCAGGGGCAGAATCTTAAACTGGCCGAAGCCAAGGACAAATCCGGCCGCCCCTACTCTGAACTGGTGAAGCACGGAGAGGGTATTTGGCATTCCATTCATCCTGAATTTTTGGCGGACCAGCTGACGTTGTCTCTCGATCGTTTGGGGCTGGCGACACTCGATTGCTGCCTTCTGCATAATCCTGAATATTTTCTTTCAGACGCGAAGCACCGTGGCACGGCTGATCTCACCGCGCTTCGCGGGGAGTTCTATGCGCGAGTTGAACGAGCCTTTGCCTACTTTGAAACACAGGTTTCAGCCGGACGACTCCGCTTCTACGGCGTGTCATCCAACACCGTCACATCTGCGGCTGACGACCCGGAAGCGACGTCGCTCGCGCGCATGGTGCAAGCCGCTGAAGCCGCAGCACAATCCGTGGGTGCGTCTGCCCATCATTTTCGGGTACTTCAATGTCCGATGAATCTCCTCGAGGCCGGCGCCTCCAGGACCGCCAACACCGGCCCGTCTCAACTTCAGACCGTGCTCGAGTATGCGCGCCAGAACACGATCGCGGTATTAGTGAACCGACCTTTGAATGCCATGGTGGCTCCGAACAGGATGTTGCGGCTGGCAGATCTCCCGCTCGAAGATCCGCCTATCGATATCGATCAACAGCTGAGCACGGTGGGCGCGTTCGAACAGGAATACCGGACTTCTCTTGCACCCAACATCCCCTCGTCCGGAACCGGGACGGCACCGGACGAATACTTCAATTGGTCGGACGAACTGCACCGCATTCATCCGCAGATACAGGGGCTCGAACATTGGGAACAGATTGAGCACCACATGATCGCTCCACGGATCAACCATGTCTTACAGCTGCTCGCGCGCCAGCTTTCCGGAGAGGGAGCCGAACAATGGGAACGCTGGCGTCAACGCTATATTCCTGAGCTCCTGACGCTGCTGCGTGGATTCCGGCGCGAAGCAACCCTAAAGAGCCGAGCGCAGACAGAACGAATCGCGCGAACGATCGACCCTCTGTTGCCGATCTCACGCCGCACTGCATCGCTCTCCCAAAAAATGTTGTGGCTCCTCACAAGTACGCCTGGAGTCACCTGCGCGTTGAACGGCATGCGGACACCGAAGTACGTTGAGGATTCATTGGCAATCTTGAGATGGGAACCGATCAGAGATACCCAGCCGATCTATGAAGCGGCGTTGACGTTTCCTCAGTAACAATCGGCTCATCCTTCCTGAGGAGGAGGATTTATGAGACAGGTTCGCAATGTCATGACATCAAGCGCGTTCGTCCTCGTCATGCTCCTTCTACAGGGGTGCGCAGCAAAATGGTGGTGGGGATCGGAATCGGGGCAAGAGGGGCAGGCTCAAGCAGAACTGATCAAGGAGCCCGTGATCAAAGAGATACCTCCTGACGACAGGCACCTAACAGTCTCCCGAACAAGCCAGGCCATGCAGTCTGAGCTTTTCTCTCGAAACGCGACCGGCCTGGCCCATGAGACATTTGGTGACGTCCTATTCGATTTTGATCAAGACACACTCAGGATGGAGGCGATGCGTGCCTTGGACGCTGACGCCAAACACCTGCAACATGACCGAGCGACCCGACTCCTTTTGGAAGGACGCGGCGATGACTTTGGCACGTCGGCCTATAATCTCGTGCTGGGCGAACGCCGAGCACGAAATGTGCAATCCTACCTTTGGGAACTGGGACTCTCCATCGATGTCACGACAACAAGTTACGGAAAAGATCGTCCACTGTGTTTTGAGTATTCCGACGATTGCAGGCGGAGAAATAGGAGTGTCCATTTCGTCGTCAACTAATAGGCATATCCCACTCCGCCATGCTCTCCTTCTGGCCTGTGCCTGTCACGCACAATTTACACGCTGATTGTTGACAGGTGCCTGCGCTTTCATTAAGGTCCAACGATTCTTCCATCGTAGGAAACTTCTGTGTCTAAGCTCGCCGTCATCGACATTGGGACCAACTCGATTCATATGGTGCTGGCTGAAATTCTCCCCGATGCCAGTTTCAAGATACTCGATCGTTTTAAGGACATGACGCGGCTGGGCAACGGCGTCTTTGCCACCAAGCGGCTCTCAGACGAAACCATGTCCCGAGCCCTCGACGTCCTCAAAACGTTGGTCACGCTTGCCCGTAACAAAGGCTTCGACCGGATCGTCGCCGTCGCAACCAGTGCCGTGCGCGAAGCTCAAAACGGCGGTGATTTCGTCTCCTTGCTCATGGAGCAGACGGGACTGAGGGTCAAGGTGATCAGTGGGACGGAAGAAGCCCGGCTGATTTTCCTGGGAGTCAAGCACAGCATCGCCCTCCCGGACGGACCGACACTCGTCGTCGACATCGGTGGCGGTTCTGTCGAATTGATCGTGGGGAATCAAGACGGCCTGATCCACAGCAAGAGTCTCAAGCTGGGAGCGATCCGCTTAGCGGAACAATGCCTTCCCAAAACCCCTCCGTCGGAATCGATGATGCGCGCCCTCGAGCAGGTCGTGTTCACAGAGCTACGGGATGCGCTTGGATGCTTCAAGATGAAGAAGTTCCACTCCTTGGTCGCCACCTCCGGTATGGCGGGAAATGTCGGTGAGATCATCCATCTCCGTCATACCGGCCGACCATTGCCTCAGCTGAATCTTGCGACCGTGTCGCTCAAGGATATCCGCAGCCTCAAAGCGGAGTTGGCTCAATCATCGATGAAGGCTCGCCTGGCCATTCCCGGCCTGGACCCCAAGCGGATCGACACACTCTTGCCGGCGACCGTAGTACTCAGGTGTCTATTGGAACTCTCTGGCCTTCACGCAATCACGCTGTGCGACAAGGCCATTCGCGAGGGTGTGATCTACGATTTTATCGTACGGCACCAAGAGGGGCTGAAAGCCGAACAGGATATTCCCGACGTTCGCCGGCGCAACGTGATCGGCCTTGCCCGACGCTGCCAGGCGCCAGAGATTCATTCACTGCATGTGGCCAAATTGGCCCTGAGTCTGTTCGATCAAACGAAGAG
>JACRQB010000161.1 GCA_016222925.1 Nitrospirota bacterium
CGATACTGGTCAGCTCCCTCGATAAATTCAGCCACCACTCGTCCTGAGTTGGTGTGTTCGTTTACTTCGATCTCAATCGTTCCTTTCACCGCATTCAGGTGTTTGCCCGCATAGTCCAGATGATCCCATGGCGTCGTATCACCCATGCTTCCAACGAGCGTCGCCCGATCACCCTTGAGGCGAAATTCGCCGCTGTAAAAGGGGTGCTCAGTGGCTTTGAAAATCCTGGTGCCTTCATCCTCCTTGGGGGTTCCAAACTTGCTTTCTTCAGTATGCCCAGGGGAGACAAGCACCCATGAAACGGTTGCCAAAAGGATGGATGCAGCGAAGCTCGCGCGGTGTGGCATGGTCTACCTCTTGGATAACAGCCAAATCGTACAGTGAATAAGAGTCGATGATGATCGTAACACACTGGTTCGCTGGACGACCAACTCACCACTGGCGGCTTCGAATCGGCTGGAGTTGGCGCCAAGGCCGGGATAGTATTTACACCCTGCCTGCGGGTGGGTACTATCATGCCCGTAAACCGTCGCGGATGTCATATTGAATTATGAATGCGGGGGCGAGTCGTGCATGATAGGCTGGCCGACGGCATTGTGATGAACGCAGCACAAACTCTCATGGGAGATGCGCATCGGTGAAACGTAGCAGACTTCTGACGCACATCGGCATCTGGGGAGTTCTGGGCAGTCTGACGTTTCCGGTTTCAGGGCCGGCCGGCACTCAGCAGATACCCGCCGTAAACAGTCCCGATTTGCAAAGTCAGGTGAAGGGTACCGCGAATAAAGTCATCCCAGCGGTGGTGAGTATCGCGTCGACGGTCATGGTGCGCGACCAGGCGTTCAGCGACGACGCGTTGCCGTTCGGGCTGTTCAAAGAGCCTCCGTCGCGTCGGCAATATGGACAGGGGTCCGGCGTGATCGTCACACCGGACGGCTATATCATCACGAATAACCACGTGGTCGCCGATGCCGTCGATGTAGAAGTGATCCTGGCGGATCGTCGTCAATACAAAGGCAAGGTCGTTGCCACTGATCCAAAGACTGACGTGGCGGTGGTGAAGATCCAGGCATCGAATCTACCGACCGCGGTTTGGGGGGATTCGAGCCATCTGGCCGTCGGCGACTTCGTGCTCGCCATCGGGAACCCGCTGGGCTTAAGCCGTACCGTCACGTTCGGCATCGTAAGCGCGGTCGGCCGCGCGGATGTCGGCGTGGCGGACTTCGAAGACTTCATCCAGACAGACGCGCCGATCAATCCCGGGAATTCAGGCGGCGCGCTCGTGAACATCCAGGGCGAGCTCATCGGGATCAACACGGCGATTGCGAGTCCCACCGGCGGAAGCGTGGGGGTTGGGTTTGCGATTCCCAGCAACATGGCTCGCGCGGCCATGCAGAGCCTCATTAAGACGGGCCGCGTGGTTCGAGGATTTTTGGGAGCTTCGACGCAAGATGTCAGCCCTCCGCTGGGAAAAATTTTGCGTCTACCGGATGTCAAAGGTGCGATCGTGACGGACGTGCAATCCAAGGGGTCGGCCGAACGAGCCGGCTTGAAGCGCGGGGATGTCGTGGTGCGCTTCGACGGACGAGACGTTATGGACAGCGGCCAACTGCGGAACTTGGTAGCGCAATCACCGATCGGCAGCAAGCATCGCCTGGACCTCATTCGGGAGGGGAAGCAGTATCAGGCTGATCTGGTCGTTCAGGAAGCGCCGCGTGAACGGACGAAGAAAAGTCAGGCTGCGTCGTCGACAGCATCGACGGTCCATCCCCTCGCGGGTGTGGTTTTTGATGACGTGACGCCTCCGCTGGCCCGCCAGATGGATTTGCCGGTGAATAGCGGCGTGGTGGTGACAGATATTGAAGAAGGGAGCCTAGCCGAAGCCTCCGGCTTACAACCGGGCGACATCGTGCTGGAACTGAACCGACAGCATGTCACGACGTTCTCGGCACTCCAACGATTTGCTGAGCCTTTGAAACCCACCGACCTCGCCCTCCTGCTCGTCAATCGCCAGGGCAATGTGATGTATGTTCCGATTCAAGGGGAATAAAAAGACGGCTGTCTGGCAGGAAGACGGAGGCCGCGAGATTTGAAGCCCCTACAGAATCAGAGACTATAGGTCGTGATCTAGTCCAATCGTCTTCGGCTCAATCACTTACAGAGGACCAAGAGATAGGCGAGAAACCGATGAAACCAGATCGGACACGATAGTTCTGCCACACATTAGCCACACTCTCTTGTAGTATGCTTCTGCGGATGAATCAGTCAAAGAACGTCTGCCGATTGTGTTTGCACTACAAAAAGTTATTTAAGGCTCATATCATCCCAGAGGGTTTCTTCCGACTGCTCAGGGGCGGATACATTGCGCCAGAAGTGCACAGCAATACTCCAGGGAGTTTTCCAAAGCGAATGGAGGTAGGCGCCTATGATCCAACCATAGGTGCTCTGGTTCACGAGGCGAAACGAAAGAGGAATGCCAGCCCAACGAAAATCAACGGAGGAGGCACTGTATGAGCTATCGATTAGAACACCGTATCCACACCCTAGCCCAAAACTGCATAGATGGAACCTCTGCCGGTCGGCGAGCATCAATACTGGCTGGCTACAGCAGATATCGAAGCTGCTGACTACATGACGGCATGGCGGACGCTAAGAAACAAACTAATCCGACTTGTACCGAGGATCGCCGTGGTGAGCCAATGCTACATCGAATTCCTTGGACAACCTATTTTGATTAAACGTAATGACCAGGACGTGGCTTTCATTCACTGGATAGTAGAAGACGGGCCTTGTGGACTACTGTTTACGGGGTGTGAGCGGAAAGCACTAGAATTGCTGCTTCAAGAGAATGAACTCCCAGAAGAGTTTTTTTATTACTGGAATGATGCCACTAACTGTGATGGATACGCATCGAAGCTGTTGCTGATGTTATCCGCAGTAGAAACGCTTGTGACCACTCCGACGGAAAAAGGTCCTCCTTGCAAAGACTACGACAAGATGGAATTGATCTTAGGATCAGACGTCAAGAAGGCACTCTGGGGAGAGAAGAGAATGTCGGGCGATGCTCTGCGCCATCGGCTGGTACATGGTGAGTATTTCGATGTCAAAGATGGAAATGTAGATTATGTTGAAGTAGTTCACCGCCGTGTCATACATTATCTTAACAAAGTCGTTTTTAAGCAAAGATTGATTGAGGAGGAAACAGTTAATCCACAAAGACACCCATCAGGCAGCAGGAGCCAGGCAAGAGCGTTCATTCGAGCTTTGGAGGGGGCATCACTCAATCTCGTCAATGTGTTGGCTGAAGCTACAGAAGACATTGACAACATGACTTGCTATGAAGTGCTTCCTTTTGATAATTATGAGCCGTTGTATTGAAGCGCCATGAATCTGCGGATTGCAGATTCCCAGCCGCTCTCTAACCTGCCATAATCACAACGCAGTTAAGTAGCCTGTGGCTCAGGTGAGGCCGTATCTCTTTTCCCACCACTCCTACAGCAACACGTGTGGGTTGGTCGAGTTCACGTTGAATCTCGAAGTCCAGCTAGAACGTCCCTGATGAGTTTTCAGCATTCCGCTAGAGGGGAAAGAGCTGTAGATCGAACGCCCGTTCGGTGAACCAGACGAGCGCAATAGCGATCACCGCTAGAGATCCGCCGGTGAGGACCAATCTCGGATAGGACCAGGAGCGGCGAACCAGATAGGTCAGCGGTAAGAATGCGGCGACGATGGCGAGTTGGCCGAGTTCCACTCCGAAGTTGAAGCTGACCAGGCTCAGCAACAATGAGTTGTGAGGAAGTCCAAGGTCGGTGAGTACTGCGGCGAAGCCGAACCCATGGATCAAGCCGAATCCGAACGCCACCAGCCAACGTCGGCTCGTCACCATTGGAAATATATTGCCAAGTCCGGCGAGGACCACCGACGCGGCAATTGTCGATTCCACCAACCTTGATGGTAGGCGGACGACATCCAGGGCGGCCAGGGTCAAGGTCAGAGAATGGGCTACGGTAAAGGCTGTGACGATGCTGATGACATTCCAGCGAACCGGTGAAAAATTGCCCGCTGCCTGCCAGCAACCTTCCGTTCGAACCAAGACGGCGGGAAGCAAGAGGGCGAGCAAGAACAGGACATGGTCGAACCCCAGCCATATGTGCCAGATGCCCTCGTGGATGAACTGGACGCTTTCGTTCACGCGTGATCGCCTAGTCACAGAAAATTCCTGGGAAGAGGATTCCTGGCTAAAGATGGCAGTGCTGGTCTGTCCTCCTTGGGTCAGACGCAAGAGCCCCTTATGCTGGGCATCGATATCGAACAGGAGTCGGTAGTCCACTGCGAGC
>JACRQB010000088.1 GCA_016222925.1 Nitrospirota bacterium
AGACGGACCACTAGCGCCACTCGCCGTTTGGCCGTCCACCGTTCAATGGGTTCTGCTGCTTCTGCTGTCATCTCGCCACCTCCTCGGTTCCCTCAGAACCATGTCTTGAAGGTGGTCTCAATTTCAAGGGGAGCAGGATACCAGTACGTTAGGCCAAGCTCATCAGGAACCCATACTCCACGGGAAATCATTACCGTAAGCTACGGACGACCAGCGGCAAGGGTATATTACGCCAAGGTTCTAGGCAGCACTGTGGACGTGATCTTGTTTGGGTGAGAATTGAGTTGCCTCGTCGGCTGATGGATAGACTCGGACTGTGTACGTCCTGTCTGGGTCTAAGGTCACGGAGACCTTTCCGGTTTTGCTCAAATAGTCAATGGCTAGATACACTTGGTTCCAGGTCAGATCTGGACAAAGCCCAACCACTTCCTCCATGGAGCAAGTAGTACCAAACTGCTCTAGGGCACCATAAACACGGTCTATGATCGCTGAAACTTGCATACACCCTTCTACACAAAGACCAAAACTTACAACGACTTCTTAACTGTTACGGAAGAACCTACATGCTCAAATGAAAAGGGATCCCGCACATCAACGTACAAAAACGGACTAATTCTTTCGTTAACTAATAGTAAGGATATATGACTTGGCTTGTGAACTAGGAAGCCCACTAGAAAGATGCAGGGAGATTACTAGTACTGAATGGTAACACTAGTATTTGAGTTCATGATGTTGTAGCAGTAGCACACGATTATACCTCGGGTAGTATGCGTGACCAGTGGATGCGACTACGACGACACACTCACAAGGCCTTCGCCAATCGCGTATTTGACTAGCTCGGCCGTCGAGTGAAGATCGAGCTCACTCATAATGCGAAACTTGTGAAACTCCACAGTTTTTACGGAAATGTTCAGGATCGAGGCAATGGCCTTGGTACCTTTTCCCTCGGCAACAAGCTGTAACACCTCCCGTTGCCGCTGGGTAAGAGAGGTCACCAATGGCTTATTGAACTGACCATCCGGAGATTGGAGTGTCGCTGCCAAGACATCTTTCGTGATTAGCGGAGTCATGTAGTGTTGTCCTCGCATCACCGCCTGGATGGCTTGCTTGAGCTCCACGGCGGCGGACCGCTTTATCAGATAACCGGAGGCTCCGGCCTTAAAGGCTTCGGTCGCATAAGTGGGAGTAGCATGCATGGTTAGGAAGATCAGCTTGCTCTCCGGCACTAGCTTACTTATTTGGCGCGCCGCATCAAGTCCGTTGAGCAACGGCATCGAGATATCAAGCAACACGATGTCGGGACGAAGCTGCTGCGCCGCTTCCACTAACGCTCGCCCGTCCTCCACCATACCGACCACTTCGCCCTCGGCTTCCACCAGCTTCCGAAGTCCAGCCAGGACAATGGCGTGATCATCAGCCATCAAGATACGGGGGCGATTCATGCGACCTCCACCTTGCAAGGCACCCACGCGCAGACCTTTGTGCCGTGGGATGGGCGAGATTGGATTCGAAAGAACCCATGCAGTTGTCGCAGCCGTTCTTCCATACTGCTCAATCCCAGCCCTTGTTGATGAGTACGCAGGTCCTGTGAGTCAAATCCCTTCCCATTATCAATGACGGACAGGCCGACCCCCTTTGATGACCCTCGGAGCTGGACCGTCACGGTCGTTGCCTGCGCATGTTTCACCACATTTTGAACGCTTTCCTGCATAACTCGGAAAAGACAGGTTGCCTGATCAAGCGGCACCGCATCCGGAACATCAAGAATCTTCAGATGAATGGGCAAGCCCGTGCGCCGAGAAACCTGATGAACATGCTCTTCGACCGCCGGGCGCAATCCGGCATGCTCCAGCAGCGAGGGATGAAGCCGGTACGCGAGTGTGTGCACATCGTCAGAAAGCTGCTCCAACTGTTCACGAAGTGGCGCCAGCGCTCGAGTGAGTTCACCGGGTACCGTAGAAGGATGGTGTTCCAAGGATGCAACTTCCAAGACCAAGGCGGCCAATCGCTGGCTCACGTCGTCGTGCAGATCACGAGCGATTCGCTGCCGCTCATGCTCCTGCGCCGCCAGCAGCTTGGACGTCAGTTCCTCCAATTGCACTTGCTGTTGATGCAATTCCAGCTGGTTGCGATGAAGCGCCTCTTCCGCCTGCTTGCGTTCGGTGATGTCGACGGCGACACCTCCCAATAGCACCGGCGCTCCTTTATGATCGACGATGGGAAACTTGCTCACAAGCGCGTGCCGGAACTCCCCATCCTGAACGAACGGCTCGACCGTATGGAGAGGGACCCTGGTCTCCCACACTTTCCGATCGTTCAATTCATAGTGTACGGCGATCTCCTCTGACCACAACTCCCGCGCGGTTTTTTCTTTCCAATCCAATTCCTTGATGAGGGATTCCTCAAAGAGCCGATTGATATACAGATATCGTCCCTCAGCATCCTTGATCCACGCAAAGCCATGCAAATTATCCATAAAGGACGCGAATCGGCGCTCGCTTATTCGCAGCGCCTCTTCGGCCTGTTTGCGTTTCGTGATATCGATCATCGCCCCCAAGGTTCGAGTCGGGCGACGTTTCGGTCCTTCATTGTCGAATAATGTCCATGATCGAAAACTCACCCACCTGACACTCCCATCGCGGTGCAACACACGGTGTTCTACCGAGAAGAGATCATCACCGGCATGATCTTGAGCCTGCATAATAGCCAGGACGACGGTTTCGCGGTCTTCCGGATGGAGTAGCTGGATATATCGCTCGAAAGTCGCTGGATCATCGGGTCCCACTCCGTAGATTTCTCTCATCGCGGGAGACCAGTAGGCTTTCCCGGTGCGGTGGTCGTGATCGAAAATGCCGAAGTTGGCCAACCGAATGACCTGGTCGGACCGTTCCTCCCTTTCATGCAAGGCGTTCTGTGCCTCCACACGAGCCGTCACATCTTCCGTGGCAATCACAATACCGCCTACTTCATCGCCGCTATGCCAGGGGCGAACATCCCACGTGATCCACTGTGTGGAGCCATCCTCTCGAACGAACCGGTCTTCATCTGCGCTCAGAATTTCTCCGGCCAGTCCGCGACGATGGATCTCCTTCCATCGTGATGAAACCTCGGGAAGCACGTTATAGTGCGATCGGCCGAGGAGATCCCCTGTAAGCTGATAGTCTTCCATCCACCGGCGACTGGCCGCCAAATAACGCATGTTGCGGTCAAACATCGCAATGGCAGCCGGCACATGTTCGATGAACAAACGGAAGCGCGCCTCACTATCCCGCATCGCCGCATGGGTTCGCTCGAGGTCGACCGTTCTTTCCTGAACGTGTTGTTCCAACTCTTCATGGGTCCGACGCAGCACCTCCTCAACCCTCTTGTGCTCGGTAATGTCATTGCCGATTGTCAGGAGGCAGGGCTTCTCTCTGAGAGTGATCACGTCCGTCGAGATGAGAAATTGTCGCAGCTCCCCATCTTTCATCCGCGTCGACACTTCAAGGTTTCGGACCGACCCTTCAGATTTCAATCGATCGATAAGCCTGGCCCGATCATGAGGATCAGGCCAGATGCCCAAGATCAACGTCGTCTTTCCGATAACTTCATCCCGGCGAAAGCCGAATGTGGCTAGGCAGGCGTCATTGACCTCGAGACAGAGCCCTGTCTCGAGATCTGTAATACCGATCGGGTGAGGGCTTAGGCGGAAGGCTTCGGCGAAGAAATTGTCTTGTGCCGATTCGACCGCCTTCCCTTGCCGATCCTCGGCGTGGGGTGCCTAGAATTGCTCTCGATGATCTGGGTCGACATTGGCGAGATCTACACGATCCATTCGGGGTAAACGTAGAGAGCTTTATGTTTCATATCGCTACAGATGAAAGTTTGGATGTGTGGCGCGGTTCCCCAACCCTCCTGACCTTCCTTTTCAACTTGGCAATAACTCCTGAGATATCGCATACGTGCCAAACTGTCGACCGCTCGCGTTCTGGCGTCGATCTTGCTGAATACTCGATCATGGATTCGAGTCAGAGATTGACGGGCTATTGACCGCGCACCCGCGCATGACGTGAAAGGGGGAGTCCCATGTCCGTTGCCAAGATTATCGAGATCAGCGCCGATTCGCCCACGAGCTTCGAAGATGCCATCGTTCAAGGAGTAGCCAAAGCATCCAAAAGCGTTCATGGCATTAAATCGGCTTGGGTGAAAGAGCAGCATGTCGTGGTCGAAAACGGAAAGGTCACCTTGTATCGCGTGGATCTGAAAGTGACCTTTGTCTTGGATTGAGGAGGCGAGAAGACTTAGCTGGTGGTAAGACGACGTTGCCTGCTATCACCTGTCACAGCGTTGTTGGCGAGTTTTCCACCGATTTGTCGCTCTTTCGGCAGCGAGGGAACGAAATGATCTGATCCACCTACCAAATCGCACCTGGACGATCAGCTCATCAAGACCCTTGAAGATCCTGGAGTAAGGGATCAAGGCAACCGCCCTTTCACCGGTGGAAGACCGTCCTCCTCCGAGGGCTGCCATCAAGACACTTACCGGTCACCTGCCGCCCACTCTTCCCAGTGGCCAATGTCTCGCCGTTGCCTTCACATAGGCGAACACCGCATCCCGTCTTGTGGCGATCCCGACCAACGTGTTCCCCTTCACAACCGGAGTTCGGATAAGGTGTTGCTGTTGAAGGAGCTTGATGAAATCCTGCACCAGCATGTCTTCGGTCACCGTCACGACATGTCTCGTCATCATGTCTTTGGCCATGATGTGGCGAAGATCTGTTCCTTCGTCAATGGCCCGTAGCAGGTCGAATTCAGACACCAGGCCGACGAGCGTTGAATCGCGTTCCACGACGGGCACCGCCCCAAAATTCCGCTCGGCCATGATCTCCGCAATCGCGATCCCCCTGGTCTCAGGGCTCACCGTACAGACCACCCCCTCCATGATTTGTCGCACCGTGAGAGTCTTCGGATCATAGGCCTGCTCGAAATACTGCGCTAGCCTCATGACGACTCCTATCGCGAGTGATCGGCGCCGGGACTCAGAATCAGTGGAACATTGAGCTTGTCCGGCACGATGATGGTCTTGGAATTAGGGTTTTCATAGAGCTTGAACTTCAAATAGTCCGGCGTCAGCGTTTTGGTGATGACTTCCTGCGCCTGCGCCTGCCCCACGGCACGGATCCTCATGCTGTCGGATTCGCCTTCCGCCCGAATCTTCAACGAATCACCCTCACCCTTGGCCTGAATCCTGGCAATCTCGGCGTTGCGCTCCGCGATGACCACCTCGAAGTTCTTCTGCTCCTTCTCCTGCTCCTTGGCCTGCTTCTGTTCGATGGCCCGCAAGACCATCTGGGAGAATTCCATTTCGGAAAGCGCCACGTTGTAGACATCCAAATGGCGGCCCTTCAGTGTTTCGACGACGACGGCTTCGATCTTATTGCCGATCTCGCTGCTGCGCTCCGGAAGCGTCACCATCGAGTAGTTGGCGACGACCCCACGAACAGCCGACAAGAGTTGGGGGTGCACGAGTTGCTTGTACCACTCAGGTCCTACTTCCTGGGCCAGAAAGTAGATTTCATCGGGCATCGGGCGCATCGTGATGGTAGCGTAGACCGTGACCGGCAGATCATCTGCGGTCAAGGCATCGACTTTTTCCCTGAAGCTTTTCCATCGCGTGTCGTAGACCAAGACGTCATTCCACGGCGCCCGCCAGTAGATTCCTTCCTTGAGCGGTTCTTTCGCTAATCCGCTGCTAAGGGGAGACCACCGAAGCCCGCGACTTCCTGGATAAACCGTACTACTGCAACTCTGAAGAGTCATCAGTAGAGGGATCAGAACAAGAAGCAGACGAATGATCGAAGACTGTTTCATAGCCCCCTCCTCTTTCTTATCGTGTGCGTTTCAGCCAATC
>JACRQB010000089.1 GCA_016222925.1 Nitrospirota bacterium
AATTCATAGGTCCCGCGCACAACCCAGATCGTGCCTCTGACCGTCTTTTTGGCGACACGATAGCCAGTCTTGATGACCGAGAAGGTGGTCTTGATCGCATTGATTGGGATCTCGATCACCGAACAGGACACAAGCGTAAGCAGAATGGGGAACAAGAGCAGTGAAATGATCTTTGATTTCTTGCAGCGGAAATATAAAGACACGGCGACGAACTTGGCATGAAAACACGAAGGGCAGCGGGTGATCCGCTGCCCTTCAACAACACATCGACAAAACGAGGCTTACTTGATTTCAGCCTTGAGGTTGGCGGTGCCGCCATCGGTCACATCCACCTCGAACTCAATCTTCTTGGCCTTGCCGGCAAATGGATGCCAAGCAATGACCTTATGCTTTCCAGCAGGAACGTCCTTGATCTCGAACGAACCATCGTCCTTCACTACCGCGAAATGCGGGTTCGATACAGGCAGGAAGAACCCTTGCATAAACTCATGCTGGTCGCATTGTAACCGGTAATAACCTTCCTTTTCTGCACCGCCGCGGAAGGTCACCGGCTTATCCAACTTGTCACCCTTCTTTGCGAGACCGATGTTAAACCCGGTCGCCGAACTGACCCCCTTCACCGTAAAGCTATGTGGGTTATGAAGCACACCGGCAACCGACTTGGGATCATCAGCGTCTGCATCCGTGTTTTCAACTTTGAACGGGCGGGTGTTCACCACGATGCCACTGAATGGCTGGAAGTCACAGAACGCGGCCACCACTTCCGTCCCGGCATAGCCATCCATCCACGCCTTATCCTCAACATCCGCAACTGCAACGACTGCACCTTTGAGACCACCATCCTTCGCGACTTCGATCTGTTTCAGAAACCGCTTGTCCCCATCAACCAAGCTCTTGTTGGAAATCTTGGGACAGAACTTGGGATTGGGGAACTTTGAAAAGAGAAATTCCTTCTGTTCCGCCTTCCCGGCATACGTGACCTTCCCACTGATCGTTCCGCCCGCATACGATGTGAGAGGCGCCGCGATCAACGCGACGGCTGCAATACCAAACATGGCTGATAACGCACTCTTCATTGGACTGCCTCCTTGTGATTAACTAACTAGTTCCAGACCTACCCATTTCTGTCTCTTCTCTTGACTGGGAAATTCTCCGAGCACAACCTGAGCTCTGCATACACTCAATTCCCCGATTGGTGAGGCCGACACAGATCACGTATGTATATGAAATCTTACAGCCCCCTGTCAACGTGAAACAAGAGGCCAGCAACAGACTATTATCGGCCTTTCTACAGTAGATTTTTTGCCTTTAGTCCTGGTAGAGTTAAAAAATAATGGCCTGATTCCTCAGGCCTTACTATCTGCAAGAGCCTCTGCTCCATTATGAAGACATGCTCCTTTCCTCAGTAGTGCGCGTATGGTAACACCCGTACAATCCGCCGTCACGCTTAGGCGTACCTATCCCATCTACGTGACAGTAATACTGTTCACCCTTGTCGTGGGGAGCGCACTCATCGGGGTGCCCGCTTTCGCCTTTGTTTATGGGTATACCTGGTTGGACTGGACCATGTTTGGGCTCCTGTACATGATTACCGGGCTCGGCATTACGGTTGGCTACCATCGGCTGATTTCGCACAGGAGTTTCTTATGTCCCGATTGGGTCAAGGCCGGATTACTGATCGCCGGCGGATGGGCACTGCAAAACTCTGCCCTGAAGTGGGGAGCTGATCACATCCGCCACCATGCCGCGTGCGACCAAGATGCCGATCCTTACAACGCTCAACGAGGATTCTGGCATAGCCATTGCGGATGGCTCTTCTCCGACGGGATTGGCACTCCCGTTCGTGGTGGGCTTTCTCTACGGCGGTTGGGTCGGCGGCTTCGGCTGTTTTATGCTCGCCGGCGTCGGACGGACATTTGCCGTGCTGAATTCGACCTTTTGTATCAATTCAGTTTGCCATTTGTGGGGAAGCCAACCCCATGGCCAAGCGGATTCAAGCCGCGACAGCTGGTTGGTTTCGCTCCTGACGTTTGGGGAGGGGTATCACAACTACCACCACACCTACCAAAGCGACTACCGAAACGGTCCCCGCTGGTATAATTTTGACCCGTCGAAATGGCTGATTTTCACGCTGTCGCTGCTCGGATTAGCCTGGTCACTCCGCACCGCTTCTGCCGCTGAGGGCAAAGCTTTAAACTCCTAACCGTTACCAGACCCTCAGCACCACAATTCGCGGCAGGCAAACGAGCTGTGGGCTTAGTATTTCCGTAGAGACACCGGAGGGAGATTCCACAAGCCTTCACGCACGGCTGCCCACAACGCATCGAGCATAGCGGTGAGGTCAGTGGCCGTTCGAGTTAGGACCTTGACCGCAAGCCCCGGGACAGGTCCAGCAGACACACCTCCCAAGACTTCCCCTGGACGAGCGTCCAAAATCTCGGCGATTTTTGACTCCAGTCCGGTCCACACCTCTGCTGACGTGGCGTCGTTCACCACATAGAACGAGGCCACATAGTTCCATTCCTCTGCCAATCCAACACATCCTAAGTCCGTAGATGGATCAAGAACATATCGCTCAAGCAGCGTGCTGCCGGACGCCGTCGTGATTTGGATACTGTTTTCCAGGTCCGTAAATGCCCATCGCTCCCCACTGGCAATACGACCAGATGCGACAGCATCCCATAACAAAAGTGTTGCACCAGGCGCCAGAGTGGCCTGGAGTACCTGTCGAAATCGAGAACCGGCAAAAGGGATCGTATGTTCAGGGAACCACTCGAGCACCGCGCCAGAGCCGACCGTGATATTGACGTGTTGTTCGGACACCTTTCCCTCCGTCCGATAGACACGGTTGGCAGAAGGGGCAGAAATCAGGACATGCGCATCCTGCTCCACGTTCATGTCGATGGACAGATAGTCACCCCCCACCAGACCCCCGGATGGGTTGACCAGCAATGTGTAGGCGGCTCCCGTGTCATCAAGATAGATGGGAGGGAGCAGTTTCCAAGGCGTTGTGAAATAGGCGTGCGAAATAATGGTTCGGTGATCGCGCTTCGTGTAGGCGAGCTTAAGCTCGCCTACACGCCCGACCGATTCTGTCTCAAACCGTCCCGGGCCCTTCTTTTTCAAGGAAGGCTTTCTTTTCCCAGAAGGTATTCTTTTTGAGGATGGACCGGTTTCCCGAGACGTCCTCTTGTGCCGTCCCTCCCGAGTCGGCATGGTTAGGAGCGCCTGGCTCGTTGCGGGATGCGCTGCTCCACCCAGGCCATTACGGCATCCATGCCCTCGCCGGAAAGAATATTCGTGAACGCGAAAGGCAGATCCCCACGCATTTTGCGGGTATCCCGATCCATGACGGACAGGTCCGCACGCACATGCGGCGCCAAATCCATCTTGTTGATGACGAGAAAATCGGATCGAGTGATCCCGGGTCCCCCCTTGCGCGGGATCTTGTCACCACCCGCCACATCAATCACATAGATGACGTGATCGACGAGCTCAGGGCTAAAGGTCGCAGCCAAGTTGTCGCCCCCGCTTTCCAGAAAGATCAATTCAACGTCCGGATGGCGACGAAGCAGATCGTCAATGGCTTCCTGGTTATGCGAGGCATCTTCCCGAATCGCCGTATGTGGGCACCCCCCAGTTTCAACACCAAGAATCCGGTCGACCGGCAAGGCACCGCGCTTGGTCAGGATTTCTGCGTCGATTTTCGTGAAAATATCGTTTGTCACGGCGGCAAGGCTGAATCGATCGCGCAACCGCTGACACAGCGCTTCGACAAGGGCTGTCTTCCCCGACCCAACGGGGCCTCCAATACCAATGACCGGAATGCCCTGTTTTCGTGCTTGAGTCGGAGTCCAATTGTGACTGTGCTCACGATTTAGATCATGCATGGTAATCCCACGAGCGGACAGTTGAGACCGAAGGCCCTCAACGGCCGTTCTGTTCCTTTCTATGCGTCACGCATGCTCGCTGACCCACCATTAAGATCGAAAGAGTCTCCATTCCAGAGCACCATGCCGCATTGCATAAATGTCTTGGACGGGCGACCACGAGCTCATGGCGGTATCTGAGTCAACGTCTCGACTGATCCGCTCAATCAAAGGCAACCATTCGCCCAAGATGCGCTGCCCTTCATGTTGTCCAAGAGGGCTGAGTCGCATGGCGGCGGAGACAAACCCGACCGCAGTTTGATACAGGAAGGCAGCCGCCGTGTCCTCTTGGCTCCAACCTGCTGCACCGAGAGTGAGTCCGAACGTAATCGCTAAATGGCCCGGCGCTCGCTCAGCGTCGATCTCGTCACGATAGGCCGCAAGGATCGGTTTTTCTCGGATTTGATCCGCCGCAACCCGGATGACTTGCCGCCCCATTTGACGGCTGGCCAACCGCGATGCTCGACTGAGCTTCGTCGCCTCAAGCGTTCGATCGATAGCGAGCGCCACCGAAATTTGTCCGGTAGCCCCTGCTCGATTGGCTCTTTTCGTGGCCAGGGCTTCTCGGCGGCTCATGCCACCTCGCAGCAAATCTTCGATGTACCCGGCAAGCTGATCGGAGGTTTTTACCGCTCCCCCTTGAACGGCAGCCTCCAAACCCGACGAAAATGCGTACCCGCCAGACGGGAAAAACGTATCAACAAACCGCAACCCTTCAAGCAATGCAGACGTATTCATGGGGTATGCAGAAACACAAACAGCCGGTCAGCGACCTTCACACGACATCCGCTACAGATAACCGAGCCAGCCGTCATTTTCGTCAGAACAAGAAATACCGCTGCGCCATCGGGAGCACGGCAGCCGGCTCACAGGTAAGCCGCACCCCGTCGGCCGTCACGACGTACGTCTCCGAATCAACCTCGATCTTGGGAAGATAGTCGTTCAGCTTGAGGTCCCGTTTTTTGATATTCCGGCAATTCTTGACCACAGCCACGCGCTTCTGCAATCCAAGCTTCTTTGGGACCCCTCGATCCAGTCCTGCCTGCGACAAGAACGTCAGACTGGTGCCGGACAGCGCCCTCCCAAAGGCACCGAACATAGGTCGGCTGATAATCGGCTCCGGCGTGGGGATTGACGCGTTCGGATCGCCCATCTGTGCCTGAGCGACGAACCCGCCTTTCAGCACCATTTCCGGCTTGACGCCGAAGAACGCCGGCTTCCAGAGCACCAGATCGGCGAACTTCCCGACCTCCACGGACCCAACCTCATGGGCAATCCCATGCGTGATGGCGGGATTGATCGTGTACTTAGCCACATACCGCTTGGCGCGGAAATTGTCGTTCTGAGACGAGTTCGTCTCCTCATTCGGCGACAGATGGCCCCGCTGGACCTTCATCTTGTGCGCGTTTTGCCAGGTCCGGATGATAACTTCTCCGATGCGACCCATGGCTTGCGAGTCAGACGACATGATACTGATCGCGCCTAAATCATGGAGGATGTCTTCTGCCGCGATGGTTTCACGTCGGATTCTGGATTCGGCAAACGCCACGTCTTCAGGAATTCTTGGATTGAGGTGATGGCACACCATCAACATATCCAGATGCTCGTCCATTGTGTTGGTCGTAAACGGCATCGTGGGGTTCGTCGACGAAGGAAGCACATTCGGCTCACCACACACCTTGATGATATCCGGGGCATGACCGCCCCCGGCGCCTTCTGTATGGAACGTATGGATCGTTCGTCCCTTGAACGCTTTGATCGTGTCTTCGACAAACCCTGCCTCATTCAGCGTATCGGTATGAATCGCAACCTGCACATCGTAACGCTCCGCCACGCTCAGACAGGTATCGATCGCCGCCGGGGTCGTCCCCCAATCTTCGTGTAGTTTGAGACCGATGGCGCCGGCCTCAACCTGCTCGTTCAATCCATCGGGATGGGACGAGTTGCCTTTACCCAGAAATCCAAGATTGATAGGAATGCCCTCGGATGCCTCCAGCATGCGATGGATATTCCATGGTCCTGGCGTACAGGTCGTCGCGTTGGTGCCAGTCGCAGGACCAGTGCCGCCGCCGATCATGGTCGTAATGCCGGCCGATAGCGCATCCCAATACTGTTGCGGGCAGATGAAGTGGATGTGAGTATCGATGCCCCCAGCCGTCACGATATGCCCTTCCGCCGCGATAACTTCCGTTCCGGCACCGATCTCCATTCCCTTGGTCACGTTCGGCATCAGATCGGAATTGCCTGCCTTCCCGATACCAACGATCCGTCCGTCTTTGATCCCAATGTCTGCCTTCACAATTCCGGTGTAGTCGAGGATGAGGGCATTGGTGATGACCGTGTCGAGCGCACCGTTCGCGTTCGTCACCCGCGGCGACTGGCCCATCCCGTCTCGAATCACTTTCCCGCCGCCGAACACCGCTTCTTCTCCGTAAGTTGTAAAATCTTGCTCGACCTCGATGAGCAGTTCCGTATCCGCCAGCCGGACACGATCACCAGTGGTGGGGCCGTAGAGTGAAGCATATTGCCTTCTCGGAATTTTCACCGGACGCCTCCTTTTCCAGAAAACCCGCGGGTACCCGCGAGCGATAGCGCGCGAGCCTTGACCTGCGCATCATCGAGTGATCCTTCCGTCAATCCGTTGATGCCGTAGGCGACCCGCTTCCCGGCCAAAGCCACGACCGTCACTCGCTTGTCCTCTCCCGGCTCGAACCGAACCGCCGTGCCGGCGGGGATACAGAGCCGAAATCCGAACGCTTGTGCACGGTCGAACGTGAGTGCATGATTGGATTCGAAGAAGTGGCAGTGGGAACCAACTTGGATAGGTCGATCCGCGATATTCTTGACGGTCAGCTCCCTTGTTTCACGCCCGTTGAACGCCTCTACATCGCCGGCGGCGGCCAGAATCTCCCCTGGAACAACCGGCTTCCCCAGCTCAGCTTTGATCACGGCGGCAAGCGATCTCATGGTTTTCTGCGGCGACTTCTGACGCTTCGCCGAACTTCGCTTTGTCTTCTTCGGCATGGCTCCCTCCTACAGGGATACAGATAGATGGTTGGGCACAAGTTGCGCTTATCGAATTGGATTGTGGACGGTCACCAGTTTGGTCCCATCAGGAAAGGTCCCCTCGACTTGAAACTCATGAATCATCTCCGGCACACCAGGCATCACATCCTTCCGCGTGAGAAGCGTGGTGCCGTACGTCATCAACTCGGCGACGGTTTTCCCGTCACGAATACCTTCCAAGACAGCGGCGGTAAGATACGCAACGGCTTCCGGATGATTGAGTTTGAGGCCTCGCTTCTTGCGATCAGTGGCCAGTTGTCCCGCAACATAAATAAGTAATTTTTCCTGTTCTCTCGGGGTCAGATGCATGAGTTTTCCTCCCTAGCGCAATGACTCTCCCATTTCTTGGCAAGAACACTCGATGTGGGCAAGAGCACCCTCTCTTACTGTAATCAAAGGATTCCTACTGTAGAGTTGCCAGCCCTGTCTAGACGATTGGCAATCCCGAGAGTCCATCGAGGCAAGTCCAAACAAACAAGAGGCAGGAGATACCTTCCTATTGCACCCATTACACCGTCAGATGTTGCCGCACCATATCGGCATTCAACTCCGTGCTCTTGCCCTGGGCCATCACAGCCCCTTTGGCCATCACAACGTACTTCTCCGCGAGCCGGGCGGCAAAATGGAGCCCTTGCTCGACTAACAGAATGGCGAACCGGCGTGACTGCTTAAACCCGATAATGACGTCCTCGATCTGATCGACGATCGAGGGTTGAATCCCCTCCGTCGGCTCATCCAGTAAGAGGAGCTTCGGACTGGAGAGAATGGCGCGACCGATCGCCAACTGCTGTTGTTCGCCCCCGCTCAACACCCCACCCGGACGATGAAGAATCTGCGTCAACTTGGGAAAGAGGTGATAGACCTCGTCAAAGGCGTCGTGTTCGGAGACATCGCCCGTGATGGACGGGCGGTTCCAGTACCCCAGCAAGAGATTTTGGTGCACGGTCAGGTGCGGGATAATCTCGCGCCCTTGCGGCACGTACGCCAGCCCGCGTTTGGCCCGGAGATCCGTGCGCTCCTGCGTGATGTCTCGCCCATCAAACCTAATGGTGCCGGACCGGGCCGGCAGCAAGCCCGTCAGCGTCTTCAAGGTGGTGGTCTTCCCCATCCCGTTGCGGCCCATCAGACACACCACTTCACCCGGCTCAATGGTGAAGGAGACATTCCGCAGAATATGGCTTTCGCCATAGTACGCGTTGATGTTCTCAAGCGCCAGGGTCATCCGTGGGGGGTCGTGTGCCATACGCGACGCGGCTCCGTCTTGTTCCTAATGGGCCACCTTGGCCCGGCCAAGGTAGATTTCTCGCACATGGTCATCCGCTTGAACGGCTTCGACCGTGCCTTCACAGATAACGGTGCCCTCGGCGAGCACCGTCACGATCTTCGCAATCTGCCGGACAAAGTCCATATCATGTTCGATCACGACGATCGCCTGCTTCTCCGACAAGGACGTCAGCAATCGCCCGGTCTGCTCCGTTTCCTTATCACTCATCCCGGCGACCGGCTCATCGACTAAGAGCAACGAGGGCTCTTGCAAAATCACCATGCCGATCTCCAACCATTGCTTTTGGCCGTGCGACAAGGACCCGGCCCGATCATGGGCATGGGGCGATAAGCCGATCGTCTCCAACGTCTCCTCGATGCGTGCGCGCTCCGCCGGCGACGACCGGCCCATCAAGGTCGGAAAGACGCCCTTACTCGGGCGCTTGATCGACAGATCCAGGTTCTGCCAAACCGACAAGTTGCCATAGACCGACGGCGCCTGAAACTTCCGGCCCACGCCCAGCTTGGTGATGTCTTCCGCGTTCTTGCCGACCAGATTGATCCCCTTGCCGAACAGGATCTTCCCGGAGGTGGGGGTGGTCTTGCCGCAAATCACGTCCAAGAGCGTCGTCTTGCCGGCGCCGTTCGGCCCGATGACGACCCGCAACTCGTTATACTGCACACGAAAGTTGCAGTTGTTCAGCGCCTTGAAGCCGTCGTAGTCCATGACGATGTTTTCGCAGTTGAGAATCAGGTCTCCGTCGGTCACGCCGCGGTCCTCCCTTCTGCCTTGATCACCGGCGCCGGGGCCTGCTTGCGCGCCGTCACTTTCCGAATCATCCCCAGCAGTCCGTCCGGAAACATCGTCACCACGACCACAAAGAGTCCGCCGAGGATAAACGGCCAGGCCTCCGGGAAGTAGTTGGTCAACACGCTGCGGCCATAGTTCACGGCCACCGCGCCCAAGACGGCGCCGATTAAGGTGCCACGCCCGCCGACCGCCACCCAGATGACCACCTCCAGCGACGGCAACACCCCGATCTGGGCGGGGGTAATGATGCCCACCTGCGGCACATACAGCATGCCCGCCAATCCAGCCAGTCCCGCGGAGACCACGAAGACAAAGAGCTTGTACATCCAGGGAGTGTAGCCCGAAAACGTGACGCGGGATTCGCTGTCGCGGATCGCAATGAGAACCTTGCCCGCGCGTGAGGCCACAATCCACCGGCAGAAGAGATATGCCGCCCCGAGCGCGAGAACCGTGATGATATACAGTCCTCGTTGGGTCGAGGGGTCCGAGAGACGGTACCCGAGCAATTGCTTAAAGTCCGTCAACCCATTGGTGCCCCCCAGCCGCGTCTCGTTCCGATTGAACACCAGCCAGGCCGCAAAGGCCAACGCCTGGGTAATGATGGCAAAATAGACGCCCTTGATGCGGCTGCGAAACGCCAGAAACCCGAAGAGCGTCGCGAAGAGCACCGGCACGAGAATGGCGCCTAAGAATCCGCCCCAAAAGCTCTTGAACGGGTACCAGAACAGCGGCAGCTCTTTGACCTGCGTCCACACCATGAAGTCCGGGAGCTCGCTGCCATAGACACTTTCCGCCCCGATCTGCAACGCCAGATACATCCCCATGCAATAGGCGCCCAACCCGAAAAAGACCCCCTGCCCCATACTGAGCACCCCGCAATAGCCCCAGATGAGGTCGAGTCCCAGCGCAAGAATGGCAAAGGCCAAGAACTTGCCGAATTGATTCAGCCGAAAGTCGGAGAGATGCAGCCAAGAGTCTTCGGCCGGCAGCACATTCAGCGTCGGCAGGACAACGAGTAACACCAGTCCGACCAGGTACAACGAGAGAGTCTCGCGGCTGTCGGGACGCACGCGCTCGTGTTCAGGCATCGGCGTTGCGTCCTTTCGCCGCGAACAGGCCCTGCGGCCGCCACTGCAGGAAGAGAATCACTCCGACCAGGATAAAGACCTTCCCGTAGACCGCGCCGCTGACGGGCTCGATCAATTTGTTCAGCCCCCCAATGCCGAGCGAGGCCCAGATCGTCCCGGCGAGTTTGCCCACGCCTCCCGTCACCACTACCATAAAGGCGTCGACGATATAGTTCTGCCCGAGTCCGGGATCGACGTTGCCCACCATGGTCAGCGCCCAGCCGGCGATCCCGGCCAACCCGGAGGCAAACGCAAAGGTATAGGAGTCGACCTTGCGGGTCGGGATCCCGAGGCAGGCACTCATATTGCGGTTCTGTGTGACCGACCGGACCCGAATGCCGAGATTGGATCGGAACAACAAGAAATAAATCCCCAGCACGCACACGATCGACAGGAGAATGATGAAAATCCGATTGTACGGCAGATAGACGCCGACCATCACTTGCGCCCCGCCGCGCAAGGCTTGCGGCGCAATGACCGCCGTGAGATCGCCAAAATAGACCCGCGCCGCCTGCATGAGGATCAAGCTCACGCCCCACGTCGCCAACAGGGTTTCCAGCAGTCGCCCGTAGAGAAAGCGAATCACGGTCGCCTCCAGCACCCAGCCAAAGGCCGCGGCCGCAAGAAAGGCGACGGGGAGCGCTGCGGGAAAGTACCAGTCAAACAGCTCGGGAGACACCCACCCGACGAACGCCTGTTGCGTGACGAACGTGGCATAGGCGCCCACCATCATCAACTCGCCGTGCGCCATGTTGATGACCCCCATCAAGCCGAAGACGATCGCCAGGCCCAGCGACATCATCAACAGAATCGAGCTCAGGCTGATGCCGCGGAACAAGGTTTCGATGGCGCCCGCCCACCAACTCCACATGTCAATCTGCCCGATCGACGCATGCGCCGCGTCCGCCAACGCGCGCTGCTCGTCCGTGGCGCCACTCTGGACGCCGGCTTCCACCAATTCTTTGAGCGCCGACAGCCCGTTCTGGCTTCTGAGCTCCCCGAGCTTCTTGACGGCACCCACTCGGACCGCGTGCGCATCAGCACGAAGCCGGAGCAGCTGTGCGGATTCCTCCATCGTGTACTTGACCCACCAGACCGGCTCCTTTGCGGCCGCCTCTTCGAGCCAGATGATGGCCTCTGGGTGTCCCGTGCCCACCAGATCTGCGGCAGCCGACCGCCGGGTGTCCGACTGGGCACTGGTGAGATTGGCATGGTTCTTCAGCAGATCGATCACGGGCTTGATGGCTTGCCGAGTCGCTCGATCCGCCTCGGCACGGATTGCATCGAGCGTGGGAAGCAGGCTCGCATCGCCCTGTGCAATGAGGAGCGCCGCCGCCGCGCTTCGGACCGCCGCATCCTCACTCGTGATGTCACGGAGCGCTTGCTCGATCGGAGCGGCGGCTACTGCAGCAACCTCCGAGGTCAACGGTTGCTCTGCCACTGCCGTTCCTTGTGAAAGGATCAGGAGGAAAAGAACAATAACAATTTTGGAGAATGGAACAAATCCTCTACGCATGGATCTCCATTTTGGTGATACCGTCCGACTCACTATCGGTCAGGCGCTTCCGCGCCACCCTTCACCGAATACATGGGATCGAACATGGACCATCAGAGAAAGTCTGAAACGCAGTCCACATTCGCAATCGAACCCGCCCTATCGCTACTTCTGATAGGGCCCTTAATGATTCAATCCAGTTGCACCCCTTCTCTGGGTTCGCCTAATCGCTCCACGGCTCACGTTTCACCAAGCCCTTGAACCGGTGCATACCCTTGCGTGGTGCATCCACACTAAATGATGCAGTAATCATTCTACTCATGTTGCGGCGCCAGATATCTCACAAAAGACGGCGTAGGCCTATCAGGGAAATCCTGAAAGATTGGTGGGAGATCCCCTAGGGAAGTGACGCCGTTGAGTTTACTGCAGGAGCGCCGCCGCCACACTCTGGAGAGCCGGGTCCTCACTCTTGAGCTTGATGCGCGCAGGTTCGATCGGAGCGGCCAGCGAATCCCACACAAGCGTACATACATACATCGGGAGGCGGCCAGGCTCATCACAAACAAACCTCCGTGCATGAACTTCGGCAACAGACAGCCCCAACAGGAGGGCTGGAATCTTCGTCAAGAAAGATTCCAGCACCTCCCTGACAGACGCTGGACCCATTGTCAGAACGGCCGGTGAAACGGCGAACCGCCTTGCGTCCCGCTCCTATTTCTTCTGATAGGTCCCTTGATGATTAATCCAATCGCACCCCTTCTCGGGATTGGTGTACTCACTCCAGGGCTCGGGTTTCACCAAGCCCTTTGACCGCCAAATCGTCTTCAATTGG
>JACRQB010000162.1 GCA_016222925.1 Nitrospirota bacterium
GAATTGTCCAAAGTGCGCGCGCACGGAGTCCTCCGGTATCTTATTGAAAAGGGCGGTGTTGAACCGAAACGGATCAGTGCGGTGGGTTTGGGTGACACCAAACCAACCGCTACGAATATGGTGGAAGACGGCCGCACGAAGAATCGCCGTGTAGAAATTCTTCTGTATACTCCGGACACGGAGACTCCGGCACCTAAACCAGAGGTCGAGACTCACGTGCAAAAGCCGGAAGGAAGGCTTTCCACTGTGAGTGCTCGTGACGACAACGACCAGCCGCTTCCCGCTACTACTTCCGTCATGACTGATTCCCCTGGTCGAGGGACCATGGCTACGGGCGACTCTCCAGAGACTCCCTCAAAGGATAGGTCAAATCCTGCCAATAACCCTGATGAGAGTGGCTCAACATCGCCCGACACAAACAAGAAAGATAGTCCTTCTCAGCAGCCAACCGCCGGAACCCAGACGGAATAGCATCGGACCGAGACGGGGATACGTCGGTATTGGATTCGCCCCCCAAGGGTCTTGTCAAACACCTTCCTCGCCGAGAACGCCGGTGTCCTTCACTTTTCCAGACTGCTAGAATGCGACATGGCTTCCGATGGGCTCTCGACCGTTCCGCGTCAAATGCAGGCACTCTATGCAGATGTTATTGTACCCCGCCATATTGCAAAGGCCTTCACCTATCTCATCCCTCCCACCTTAGCTCAGACCCTAGTAATAGGGCACCGCGTCCTCGTCCCGTTTGGACGTATGGTGCTGGAAGGGGTCGTCATCTCGCTGAGTAACCACCTTGCGACCGAGATACAATCCACTTCTCTTAGAGAGATCCGCTCTCTCGCTCACGACGGGCCAACTTCTACACTGTCTCCGGCGCTGTTCGAACTCTCTCGCAAGATCGCAGACTATTACGTTGCACCCTGGGGCCAGTGTCTTCGGCTCGTATTGCCCTCGATAGCCGATTCTGGACCGAATTGCCCGACGAACTCTAGGGATTCTGGCCTCCACACTTCAAGCAACTCGACAGGGAAACACTGTGCGGGGGATCGACTCCCTCATCAACAAGTCGTGGATAGCGCTCATACCTTCGAGCAACGCCAACATCGAATTCCAAAAGCCGCGCAGGACAGTCACCGTGGGCGAGGATAATGGTCGAATGCCAGGGGATGGCATTCTGCCCACTGACACGCTTCCGAAGATAGACTCCTCATGGAAAGCGCATATCGCTCACTGCCTTCAAAGCAATCACATGAAAAAGCTCGTGCTCCACGCCCCATGGGAACACCGGCTCAGCCGGCTTGCCGACGCCATTCATCAAGCCCACTCAATGAAGCGATCCACTCTAGTTCTCACCGGCGAGATCGCGGGAGCATCCTGGTTGACGCAACAGCTCTCAAGACTCACAGACCTCCAGATTACCCTCGCACACCCATCTTCACAATCCGCTCGATGGCCACAGAGTCAGGGACAGACTCCCTCGGTAGTCGTAGGAACCCGTTCGGCCATATTTTCGCCGCTTCAATCGATCGGGCTAATCTGGGTGGAGGGAGAAGAGGACCCTGCCCTGAAAGAGCCTCAAGAGCCTCGCTATCATGCCAGAGAGGTGGCTAGCTTGAGAGCGGAGAGTGAGCCCGCGCTTGTTGTACTGGCATCCGCTCATCCATCCCTTGAATCGAGGTTCGATACCGAAGCTGAGATCCATCACGTGCCACAAGACGTGGCTCTTCAACCTACGATTGAGCTCGTTGACCTCCGCAACGAGTCAGCAAGGACCCTCATGAGCCACAGGCTCATCCGGGCAATGCACGACGCCCTACAGAACCGTGACAAGATCCTGCTCTTTCTTAACAGGAAAGGGTACGCCGGGACCTTGGTTTGTCGAGACTGTGGCTGGGTCCCTCGTTGCGAGTCCTGTATCGTGCCGCTGACCTATTATCGTGAAGCCGGCAGGCTGACTTGCCGCTACTGTGGTAAGGCAGATCGGTTGCCCGATCTCTGTCCTTCGTGCCGTACTCCCCATATAAGTCCTGTTGGTGGTGGCACCGAGCGTGTTGAAACCGAAGTTCGTCGTGTATTCCCACAAGCCAAAGTCGCCCGGCTCGATGGTGATACACTCCGGCATCCGGCGTCCGCTCACGCTCTATGGGAAGGTGCCAGGTCGGGTGTGTGGGATGTTCTTATCGGGACCCAAGCACTGTTTAGCCGAGAGCCACTGCCCCGCTGCGGCTTGGTGGGGATCCTTCAGGCAGATTCCGGGTTGCACGTCTCAGACTTTCGAGCGGCTGAGCGGACCTATCACCTGCTGATTGATGCTACCAACCTCGCATGTCCGGCGTCCGCCGGAGGTCGAGTCATCGTACAGACGCGCCTTCCTACGCATCATGCTATACAGGCCTTGATCTCAGGAGATCCCAATCAATTTTACAATGAAGAATTCGCCGCACGCCGGCTTCTTCATTATCCTCCCATCTGTCACTTGGCTGATCTTTCGGTAATCGGGCAAAACCTGAGAATCGTCGAAGAAGCCGCCACGCGATGGGGTGCAGACCTTGAACAGAACGCACATGATCAGAAGCCGCTGATTGTGTTAGGACCCGTCCCCGCAACACGCAGACCTTCCAAAGGCCATCAGCAGTATCGCCTCTTGGTAAAGGGAACGGATCGCACCGCCCTCAGCCGACGGATCCAGGATTCCGTCCAGAACATGGAGCGAGAGTACCGCAAAGGACAGATCAAATTCCTGGTCGACATCGACCCGGTCGAGAATGGATAAGACTACACGCCTTTCTTCTTTTTGTTCGTCCGGGAAGTTGGCACTGTCACAACCTGCTCCTCTGATATGGGGCAGGATCCAGCTTGCGTGCTCGTTTGAACAGGCCGTAAGAAAACGAAATCCAAAACACGGAGGAGAACAGACCCAGCACGACGGCAGAGAGGATCGTTCCCATCTCAGATTCGGGAAGTGAGTCAGCCTGGCCTCTGAGTTGAAGCATCAACACCACGGGCCAGGCAAAGCTTTCCAGACCGAGCAACAAGGTAGACCAAGCCCATAGTCCCGTGATCGACTCCGCCATGAACCATAAAAACAGACCTACGCTCAGCGCCCATCCAACCACGAGGGCTGGCGCGACAGTCCCCCCCCAAATGAGCCAGAACCCGACGGCGGTCACGAGGGTCCCCAGAGACAGATTGAGCACTATCATGATGGGCATGATCCAGGCATGGAAGGCAAAGTCTGACGGGACCCTGTCGTGATGTCAATGTGAAGCGCGTTGCGCGTACCCGGCGAGTTCTCTAGACGGTCAGTTCGGCAGCAACCGCATCGAGAAGGACATTCAGTGGCTTGTGAAGCGTCCGCCTGGCCCCAAACATCTTTGCAACATCCAATAAATCGAGGACGCCGATCGTATCACTTGCCCCTGTCATCGCAATCACGCGCGTATCGGGAAACTCCCGGCGAAGCGTCATGATGGCCTCGAGTCCATCTTGATCCGGCATGAGAAGATCCATGATGACAAGATCCGGCAATTGAGCCCGATACCGCTCCACTCCCTCTTTCCCATTAGAGGCCTCTTCGACCTCGTAGCCAGCCTGCTCCAAGGTTTCTCGGATGAGCTGACGAACTTGGTCCTGATCATCAACCACGAGGACCGACGGCATCCGACACCTCAATCGATATTCTTGATGGTTCTGGGCCTGAATTGACCGGCGCACCCGTAGTTTCCGGATAACTGGGAGACTGGTCCAAGGCCCGACGGATGGTATGCGCCAGCTCGTGCAACGTGAGCGGTTTGAGGAGACATTCCGTCATGCCCTGCAAACAGACATCGTCCAGACCAGGTACACCATGTGACCCGCTGCAGAGAATGACGGAGAGATCCGGACGAAGTTTCCGACATTCTCGTGCTAGACGATCCCCACTCATGCCAGGCATCATCCGATCGGTCATCAGCAAGTCGAACCGTGTGGGTTCAGCTTGAAAGATCTTCAAGGCTTCTACCGCTGTTCTACAGACTACTGGACGGTAGCCAAGAGAGGTCAGCACCTCTCTTCCGAAACGGGCCACGGCGTCTTCGTCATCGACGAATAAGATACATTCGTGTCCATGAGGAAGGGGATCATCCTGTTGAGCAGTTGATGGGGCGTAAGCCCCGAGAACAGGGAGGTAGGCTGATACGGTCGCACCGGTTCCAATGTGGCTCTCAACCGCCAAGGTACCGCCATGCACCGAGACGATGCCGTAAACGACCGCGAGTCCCACACCCTGTTCCTCGCTGATGGCCTTGGATGTCGCAAGTGAGTCGACCAATCGACTGATGCTCTGGGGGTCTACGCCCTCGCCCGTATTCCGAGCACTCAAGCAGACATACCTTCCAGCAGGGAGTCGACCGGAGGGCATGATTTGATCCGTGACAAACTCCCTGTTCTGAAGTTGAACATCGAGGACTCCTCCCGTCTTCTGCATCGCACGAACCGCGTGATCGACCAGATGGAAAATCATCTCATGCATCTGCATGGCATTGGCCGAAATCGGGTTGGTCGCATGCGCAATCTGCGTTCTGAGTTCAATCCACAGGGGGATTGTGGGACGAAGGAACCTGAGGGATTCTTTTGCCAAGGAGTGGAGTAACAATGGACATCGACCGTGGTCGTTCTGCCCACCGAAGGCCAGCAACTGTTGGATCAGCTCACGAGATTTTTGGGCCGCCGCCACCACTTGCCCGACATGGCGATGCGACTTCGTCTCAGCCGGAATCAACAGAAGCGCCAACTCGCTGAAACCAAGCACGGCCGTCAGGCCATTATTCAACTCGTGAGCGATACCGCCGGCAAAGGTGCCGATCGCTTCCATTCGTGCTGTCTCACGCCAACGGGCCTTGACATTTTTACGATCGGTCACATTGACGACCGTCCCGAGCGTACGGACCGGGTGCCTCGAGGAACCATCGCCATCAAACGACGTCAGAGAACGAAGACTGATGTGCCGCACGGCGCCGTCTGGTCTGATGAGACGGTGCTCGACCTCATACAGGCCATTGCTTGTCGCAGCACGGGCTCGTTGGACCGTAGAAACCACCCGGTCCCGATCATCGGGATGAACGAGCTCAAGATAACGCTGCCAGGAAGCTGGCTCATCGGTACCGACGCCGGAGATATCCCGTAGAATCGGTGACCAAGAGAGAGAATCTGTCCGGTGATCATATTCAAAGAACCCAACCTGCCCGACCTGCACGGCAAGATCCAGTCGCGCCTCGCTATCCCGGAGCGCCTGTTCCGCCTGCCGACGCGCAGCGATAGCTTCGCCCTGGGTCTTCTCAGGCGCTTCTGTGATCTGCCCAAGCTGTGATACTTGGCTCATCGTCCAAACAACCGACGTCACTCGACCCAGACGGTCTTTCACCGGTGACAACGAGACATCACTCCAAAATGAGGTGCCGCTCTTGCGGTAATGACAGATCCGTACACGACACGCCCATCCATCTTGGAGAGCCATCGCAAGCTTTTCCATTGAGGCCCGATCGGTATCCGGCCCGGTCAAGATCGACGTCGTTTGACCGATCACGTCCTGCTCGGCATAGCCGGTCAGTACCAGGAAGGCTGGATTGACATAGACGATGGGATGATGGGACGCCCGCGCATCCGTCACGAGCACACTACAATTCGTCGCCGCGATGACAGTTGAATTCAGAATGTTCTCTTGGCGTTGTCGAAGCAGGATCCAGAGAATACAACTGAGAGATAGGAGCAACCCTAGGAAGAGACCAGCAACCATGCGGGACAACCTCCCCGTGTATGCACGCGGAGTAGTTATGTATACTAATAATTTGGTGCTACACTACATGAAACACGAGCGGAGTGCCCAGGGATGAAGGGTAGCTGCAAAACTAATTTTTTGCACCTAAAAGCAGTAGATCCGAATGTTGGTCGCTCATCCATGCCGTTTCACAAAAAAGGCGGCCGCTTGCGAACGCCGAGTGATGCGAAGCTTTTGAAAGACGTTGGCCAAGTAGTTCTTGACGGTCTTGTCGCTAAGCCCGAGCGCAACGGCGATTTCCTTGTTGGTTTTTCCCTCCGCAACCAAAGCAACGACTCGTTCTTCCTGAGAGGACAGTTGGTCCGTCCCAGAGGTCTCTGGCAGATCGTGAAGCCCTCTCAGCCACCGCAGAGCCCGTTCGGTCACATGAGAGTCCAAGATCGATTGCCCTTTCGCCACCGAGTGGATGGCGTCGAGCAAAGCGGGTGAATCGATTTCTTTGAGGACATAGCCATGAGCGCCGGCGAGCACGGCGGCGAGCACGGAGTCGTCGTCAGCATAGGACGTCAGGAAAATGACCCGTGTCCCCGGCAGCGCTCCGAGAATTTCCCGACAGGCATCGATACCGGACCCGTCCGGTAGGCGGACATCCATCAAGATCACGTCGGGCTTCACCCTCTGCGCTTGCTGGATGGCCTCCGCCATGGTGCCCGCTTCCCCGACAACCGCGATGCCCTGGGTTTGGCCGAGCACCGTCCGCAGTCCCACGCGAATCACCTCATGATCATCGACAAGCAGTACTCGAATAACGTGAGTTTTAGTTGTGGGCATAATGAGTATCCTTTGGAAGATCGAGTGAGATCCTCGTCCCCTTGTCAGGTTTCGACTGGATGGCGAACAAGCCCCTGACTTTCTGAGCCCGTGCCGCCATGTTGACTAATCCATGGCCAACCCCCTGAACTGAGCGTGTACTAAACCCGATGCCGTCATCCGTCACGGCCAGACGATCAGAGCGGATGAGATCCCGAAGCGAGACGGTGATCTGTTTGGCACGGCTGTGGCGCAACGCATTACTCACCCCCTCCCGTACAATGTTGATGATATGGAGTGCCTGTTCGGTGGAAAGCCGCCGTGCGGCCTCGTCGTCGATTCTGATCCGACATCTGGCGGAAGAGGAGATGGACATCGTTTCGACCATAGTCCGCAAGGCGGTCGAAAAGTCTCCACCCTGCAGCACTTGAGATTCGAGACCGGCAATAAAATTCCGGACTTCCGTCATGACCTGGTTGAGCTGCCTAATGGCATGATCCAGTGTCGCCATGAACTTCTTCGCCACAGGATCGCGTCGCTTCCTGATCAGTGGCTTACACGCTTCTAACCCAAGTCCGACAGCATACAGGGATTGGAGAATACCATCGTGGAGGTCTTGACTGATCCGCTCTCGTTCTTGGAGTGCGGCGCTCAAATCTCGTTCACGTTGTACGAGGATCTCCTCCATCCGTTTGCGCTCTGTGATATCCGTCGCGGCACCCAGCACCATGTGAACCTGTCCTTGATCGTCGAAAATCGGCCGCTTGACCGTCTGTAACCAACGTGTCTGTCCTCTCGAATCAGTGATCTTCTCCTCCGGGATGAACCGATCCTGCCCGGAATTCATCACCTCAAGATCGTTATGACGAAAGAACTCCACCTCCTCCGTATTCGCATTGCAGTCGGCATCCGATTTCCCGATCAACTCTTCCACCGTCGTGCCGTACCAATCAGCGACAGCCTTGTTGGCCACCGTAAAACGACCGGCGCGATCCTTGGCAAAGATGAGGTCTGGATCGGTGTCGATGACTTGTCGCAAGAACGTATGGGAGCGATGAAGCTCTGCTTCCGCCCGCTTTCGCTCTGCAACGTCTCGCATGATCATGCAGGCGTACTCTTTCCCTTCATGTTGCAGATAATTGACGGTCACGTCCGTCTGCAAGACGAGTCCAGTTCGTGTCCAAAACGTCGCATCGAATGTCAACGCTCCCTGCTGTTTGAGATAATTCCAATGAGTCACCCACCGCTCCACAGGGAAATTTGGGTCAATATCATGGACCGTCATGGCCAGCAGTTGCTCACGTGAGTACTCCAACATGCGGCAAGCGGTATCATTGACGCTGAATATTCGAGCGTTCGCGTCTAACCACAAGATCGCCTCGACGGCCTGATCCACGGAGAACTGGGTCAACCGTAGCGCTCGTTCCAGGCGCTTGCTCTCAGTGATATCATTGCCAACCGTCACACTGCATTGCTTGCCATGCAACTCGATCAGTTCCGACGACAAGAGGCACTGGCGAATTTCGCCATTCTTGCTTCGTAGTGCCACTTCCACGTTCCGGACTGATCCCTGGCGCTTCAACAGTTTGAGGTAACGGTCCCGTGCCTCCGTCGAGGGCCAGAGTCCTATTTGTTGCGTCGTGCGTCCTACGACTTCTTCTTTACGATAGGCGAACAGCTGACACGCGGCATCATTGGCGTCCACCACTAAACCAGAGTCCAGCTCGCTGATGACGACCGGATGGGGACTGGCTTGGAACGCCTTCGCAAAACGCTCTTCGCTCATGCGAAGCGCCTCCTCGGCTTGCTTGCGTTCCGTAATGTCGTTAGCGACAGTCACTACACAGAGCGTTCCGTTAAGCTCTGCAAGATCAGCGGAGGTCAGAAGGTAGCGCACCGCGCCAGATTTGGTCTTTAGTGCAAACTCCATGTTGCGCACCGGCTGCCCAGCTTTCAAGCGCTCGATGACCCGCACTCTCTCTTCGAGATTCGGCCAGATACCTAGCATCAACGTGGCGTGTCCGATCACTTCCTCACGACGGAACCCAAACAGCTGCAAACAAGCGTCGTTCACTTCGATACAACGGCCTGTTGCGACCTCCGTGATCCCGATCGGATGAGGACTTGTTCGGAAGGCTTTGGAGAATCGTTCCTCGCTTTCGCGAAGAGCTTCCCCCGCATTCCTGCGCTCGGTGATATCATCGCATGCTTCCATCTTGGCGCAGATGCACTCTCGGTCTGCTTTGAAGATGATCACCTCCACCGACTTCCCAACAAGATCCTCGACGCGATAGCCCAAGTACCGCGCGCCGTACTCGTTGACTGACCTGATGATTCCCCTTCCGTCCACGGTGAAATACATGGAGGGAGTTTCGTCATAGAGACTCCGATATCGCTCTTCACTGGCCTGCAATTCTGCGGTGCGCTCGACGACTTTGCGTTCTAATTCGTCATGTGCGCGACGAAGCGCTTCCTCCGACCGTTTGCGATCCGTGATGTCCTGGAACGTTCCGTAGGCTCGCACGGCTCGCTCATTCACAACGTCAACCTTGCCGGCGGTCCGCACGACAATCCGGCGGCCCTTCGCCGAGACGAGATCCAACTCCAGATCCCAAGACGCCCCCTGGGTCATCGCTTGTTCAAGCGCCTCGGCGAGAAGGGATCGGCTTGCTGCTGTATAAAAATTCAACGACGTGTCCACCGTCGGGCTGTACAATTCCGGCGTGGTCTCATACAGGCGGTAGGTTTCGTCGCTCCACCACAGACGGTTCGTCAGGAGATCTAACTCCCATCCCCCGATGTTCCCCATCGCTTCGGTTTGGGCCATCAGCGCCAATTGTTGCTTGAGATGCGTGATATCCTCTGCAATACCCGCAATGCGATGTTCCCGCCCCGCCATTCTGACGCGGCGATCCGAAATCCAGCGGACATAACCATCCCGTCCCACGATCCGGTACTCACAATGGAACACCGCTGTCGCCCCTCCGCCAACAAACCAATCATGGTCTGCCTTCACCCGCGCACGGTCATCCGGATGAATCGAGTCGAGCCAGAGAAACCAATTTTGATATATCTCCTCCCGC
>JACRQB010000116.1 GCA_016222925.1 Nitrospirota bacterium
AGTGCGCGCTTGATCTCTGCAAGATACCGAAGGTCGCCTTGAAAAAACTCCTTGTCGGTCAAGACGGACAGGGCCGCTGCCCCATGCTCCTGGTATGTGCGCGCAAGCCCCAGATAATCGAACTGGTCCGAAAATTCTTCTCGTAACAGCCCCAGACTCGGCGACGCTTTCTTGATTTCCGCGATCAGGGCCGGGCTGGCGGGAGACCGTGTGGCATCCAGGGTGACGGCAAACCCAAGAACCGGCGGGGCATCCCGAATCGCCGCCTTGAGGTCGGCCAGATAGGAACGGCTCTGTTTGTGCCTGAGTTCAGCTCGCTTGTGCTCAAGAATACGATCGAGAATCATGAGTCACTCACGCTTTCTTGGTGAACGCAATGAGCCGATCCAGCTTCTCAAAGGCGGCTCCAGAGTCGATCGTCTGTTGTGCAAGACGGAATCCGTCCGTGAGGGTTTTCGATTTTTGACCGACAACCATCGCGGGAGCGGCATTCAGGCACACAATGTCCCGCCTCGCCCCCTTCCGGCCCTGTAGAATCTCTTTCGTTACCCGTGCGTTTTCCTCCGGCGAGCCGCCGACGAATTCTTTTCGCGCTGCACGCCGAACCTCGAACTCCTCCGGCGCGATAAAATAACTCGACACGACACCACTCTTCCCCTCAGCGACTCTCGTCCGGTCCGACAAGGTGATCTCGTCCAAGCCATCCAGACCATGAATCACGAAACAATGTTGCGATCCTAGCTCCAGGAGAACGCGCCCGAGGATATCTGTCCACTTTGCATCATAGACCCCCAGCACTTGGTGTGTGGCACCGGCCGGATTGGCTAATGGGCCAAGCACGTTCAGGATGGTCCGGATTCCCATCTCTTGGCGCACGCCGGCACACTGTTTCATCGCGCCATGGTAGAGCGGCGCAAACAAGAACCCGATGCCCACTTCGTCGATACAGTCGGCCACACGGCTCGGCTCGAGATCAATTTTCACACCGAGCATGCTCAGCACATCCGCACTACCGGATCGAGAGGACACCGAGCGATTTCCGTGCTTCGCCATGGTAATGCCGGCCCCGGCGACCACGAATGCGGTGGTCGTGGAAATATTGAACGTGTCGGCCCCATCCCCACCCGTTCCGCAGGTATCGACCACAATCGACGACCCGACCCTGATTCGAGTTGCTCGTTCCCGCATGGCGCGTACCGACCCGACAACTTCCTCGACCGTTTCACCTTTTTGCCTGAGTCCCATGAGATAGGCAGCCATCTGAGCCGAGGTCGCAACCCCCTCCATGATCTCCAGCATGACTATTTCGGCCTCTTGGGCGGATAGATCGGTTCGGTCGGCTAATTTGGCGAGCGCATCTTTGATCATGGCGAGAGTCCAGGAGAGATTAGAGCGTTAGAAAGTTGCGGAGCAGATCTTTCCCGACGGTCGTCAGAATCGATTCCGGATGGAATTGGACCCCTTCGACGCCCAGTGTTTTATGGCGGATCCCCATGATCTCGCCCTCAGCCGTTTCAGCCGAAATTTCACAACATTCCGGAAGATTGCTCCGATTGACGATAAGCGAATGGTAGCGCGTCGCTTCAAATGGATTGGGTAACGATTGAAAGATGGTCTTGCCGTCGTGCTTGATCTGCGATGTCTTCCCATGCATCAAGCGTGGAGCGCGGACGACTTCTCCTCCGTAAGCGACCGCCATGGACTGATGCCCCAAGCAAACACCGAGAATGGGCAGCATCCCCCCAAACCGACGGATCGCGTCGACTGAAATACCGGCCTCCCGTGGTGTGCATGGTCCCGGTGAAATCACAAGACGGCTCGGATGCAATTCCTCAATCTGGTCGAGCGTGATCTGGTCGTTTCGAAATACGAGTATGTCCTCACCCAATTCTCCGAGATACTGAACGAGGTTGTACGTGAAGGAGTCGTAGTTATCGATGACGAGTAGCATACTGAGACCTGTCAATCGTCATTAGTCTTGAGTCTATACGCATCGGCACCCGTTCGATGAACTGCCGACCAATGACCAGTGACCATTCCCTATTCCAGCCCCTGTTCCGCCAGTTCGATCGCCTTCATCATGGCGCGGGATTTGTTGCAGGTTTCTTCATACTCATGTTCCGGGTTCGAGTCAGCGACGATGCCCGCCCCGGCCTGGATGAAGGCTCGACGGCGTGAGACCACAACCGTGCGGATATTGATGCACATGTCCATATTACCTGAAAAACTGATGTAGCCGACGGCGCCGGCATAGGGCCCGCGTCTGGTCGGCTCAAGTTCCTCGATGATTTCCATCGCCCTGATTTTCGGCGCGCCGGACACGGTACCGGCGGGAAAGCATGCCTTCAGCACATCATACACCGTCTTGTCCTGGCACAGCGTGCCTGTCACATTGGAGACCATATGCATGACGTGCGAGTACCGTTCAACATTCATCAACGACTCGACGTGGACAGATCCCTGTTCAGCCACACGACCGACATCGTTGCGTCCAAGATCCACCAGCATAATGTGCTCGGCCCGTTCCTTGGCATCAGCAAGAAGACGGCGCTCCAATTCCACGTCCTCATCCATCGTTGCGCCACGCCGTCTGGTGCCAGCAATCGGGCGTACCGAGACCAACCCGTCCTCACACCGTACAAGAATTTCGGGAGACGAGCCGACCAGTTCAACCCCGGCAATTCGGATGTAATACATGTAGGGCGACGGATTCACGAGACGCAGGGCCCGATAGAGTTGAAACGGGGGGGCCTGGAGATTTGTTTCCCATCGTTGCGACAAGACACACTGAAAAATATCTCCGGCCCTGATGTAGTCCTGCGCACGAGACACGATCTTCTCAAATTTTGCCTTGCTCATGTTGACCGTGAAACGAATCGGAGTTCGCCGACGCCTCGGCTTGACGGATCGAAGCGGTCGACGGATTCTGGCAATCATCGCTTCAATCCTGCCTGTCGCCTCACGATAGGCCGAACGAATGTCTCGTTCGGCCTGGGACTTTACCTGTGCATTAGCGACAACCTTGATCTTCTGCGATACGTTGTCGAAAATGAGCAGCGTCTCGGTCAATAAAAATGCAAAGTCCGGAACATCGAGGTGTTCCTTCTTGCGAGAGGGAAGATCCTCGAACGTCTGCACCATGTCGTAGCCGAAGTACCCGACGGCTCCACCGACAAAAGGAGGCAGATCCGGAACCGATACGGGGCGGTAGGTCTCCATGATTTCCCGCAGACGGTCCAGTGGCGCGCCTCGGCTAGGGATTCGCCGGCAATCCGAACCCTTCTTCACACACAGATCGCCACGATCCTCGTAGATGACGAGCGGAGACCCGCTTCCAAGAAAGGAATATCTGGCCCACTTTTCTCCCCCTTGAATACTCTCCAGTAAATAAGCCGAGGGCCCATGATCGATCTTGGCAAAGGCCGAGACCGGCGTATCATGGTCCGCCAAGATTTCACGGAATAACGGAATGAGATTGCCCTGCTTTGTGTAGGAGCGAAACTCATCCAGAGTGAGTGAATAGGTCGCTGCCCGCATGCCGTCCGCTTACTCTGCCCCCACCAGGAGCTTCTGTCCGATCTCGACGATGTCATCCGGCAGTTTATTCGACTTCTTCAACTTATCGACCTCAACGCCATACCGCCTGGAAATGCTATAGAGCGTTTCCCCCGCTTTGACTACATGCACCATCCCCGGTGTGACCTTCATCGGAAAAACCGGCTCAGTCACAGCCGCCATGCCTTTGTCTGAAAGACGGCCACTGCTGTGACCACCGGAAACAGCTTTCGGCAATTCGGCTTTTTTCGGTTTGACTAGAGGGGGCTGGCCCTTTCTCTGCATATCCTCCAGGGCTTTTCGTTCCAGCACCGTCGCTTCCCTGATTGCTTCTGCCTCCTCTTGAAGACGCCCCATCTGCTCACGTGCCACCTGCACCTGTGCGGACAGCTCACGATTCCTCGCCTCAAATTCAGCCAATTCAGTCTTTGTGTGCCTGACCTCACTGTCCAACTCAGCCGTCCGTTTCTCTTCCTGTGCCAGGAGACGCTGAAAATTCAGGCTTCGCGCTTTTTCCGCGTTGTATTTTTCCTCTAATACAACACACCCGCTTACCAGCCACCCACCACAGAGCAGTATTCCTAATGAAATAATCTTCTGGATTCGCTCACAGACCTGCTGCTCTCCCTTCTGCATATATCCTCCTTTACCCAGGCTCTCTGCCGACTTCAGACCTGCTGAAGCAGCGCTTAGAATAGTGGCCACTGATGCGAAAGTCAAAGCGGACCAAACCCATCGGGTTTGACCGTTTCCGCACCCTTATGCTACGGTCACCACAGTTCAGGCCTCTCTCCCCTCTCATGCCAAACGTCGTCTTTCATGGCACCTTAGAAACGATCGCTGAAGCGGCACCTCGTTGAGCGCAACAATGCGACAGGATTCACTCCATCACGACTCTCTGCCCTCGTCGAAAGCCACTCCCGCCGAGCAAGAGCGACTCGCCCAGCTCAAGAGCCAAATCCGGCATCATGACTACCTCTATTACATCAAGGACCACCCTGAGATTTCCGATGGAGAGTATGATCGGTTGTTCCGAGAATTGACCAACTTGGAACAGACGCACCCGGAACTGGTTACCCCCGATTCCCCGACTCAGCGTGTCGGTGCCTCCCCCTTGGATAAACTCGGCAAAGTGCAGCATGAACGGCCCATGTTGAGCCTTGATTCCTTGGTGAATTCCGAGGAGGTCCTGGCCTTCGACCAGCGGATGAAACGGGAGCTAGGTACAGACCACATCGATTACACAGTCGAACCTAAATTCGATGGCCTGTCAGTTGAGATAGTCTACGACCACGGGACGTTTGTTCGTAGCTCGACCCGTGGCGACGGACAGGTGGGCGAGGATATCACCATCAATCTCCGCACGATTCGCTCGCTCCCTCTGCAGTTGCAGACCGGATCTTACCCGGATCATTTGGTGGTGCGGGGCGAAGTGTACATGCCTCTCTCCGACTTTCATGCGCTCAACCGCCGAATGACGGAACGGGGGGACGACGCCTTTGCCAACCCGCGTAACGCCGCCGCCGGTTCTCTTCGGCAACTCGATTCGCACATTACCGCCTCACGGCCACTCGTCGTCACGTGCTATGAAGTGATGGCGATGACCGGATCCCATCCTCCGTCGCACTGGGCGGAACTGGAAATGTTGACCATGTGTGGGCTTCCGGTCCCTCACCTTCGCCGACGATGCGAAACCATCGACCAGGTCTTGGCATTTCACCGAGAAACGGAGGATCAACGCGACAATCTCCCCTATGAAATTGATGGAGTCGTGGTGAAAGTCGATCGCAGGGATTGGCAAGCGCAACTAGGAATGAAATCCAGAAGTCCTCGTTGGGCTATCGCGTTCAAATTTCCTCCTCGGAAAGAGATCACCGAAGTACAGGACATTGTCATTTCCGTTGGCCGAACGGGAGCCTTAACCCCTCTCGCCCTCCTGAAACCGGTAGAAGTGGGTGGAGTCACCATCAGCCGAGCTACCCTCCACAATGCGGACGAGGTGGCAAGAAAGGATATCCGAGTAGGCGACACGGTTCGAGTCGAGCGCGCCGGCGATGTTATTCCGGCGATCTCCGAGCGTATCCCCATCTTGAATGAAGTCAGGTCGGACCCTTTCCACATGCCACTTCACTGTCCAATATGCAATTCCACCGTGGCAAGAGAAGGCGCCTATTTCTACTGCACAGGCCAAGCCGCCTGTCCGGCCCAACTGAAAGGCGCCATTGAACACTTCGTATCAAAGACCGCTCTCAATATCGACGGACTGGGTAAGAAAACAGTGGCACAATTGGTCGACCTCGGCCTTGTGAAGGATCTTTCCGACCTGTATCGACTCAAGGCTGAACAACTTCTTGAGTTAGAGGGATTCGCGGAGCGATCCTCAACCCTTCTCCTTAACGCCCTCGCTCAAAGCAAACACGTCTCGCTCGACCGATTTTTGATGGGCCTGGGAATCCGTCAAGTAGGGCAGCACATCGCCAAAGTGCTTGCGAAAGAGTTCGGCTCGCTTGATGCTATCATGTCGGCTGACTGCGTCCGTTTTCAGGAAGTGCGGGAAATTGGCCCTGAAATCTCTGAGAGTTTGGTCTCCTACTTCCAAGAGAGTTCGAACCGACGGGTCATCGATGAATTGCGTACACTAGGCGTTTCGATCATAGACACACCCTCAGCTCAGAGCCCGGTTGCTTTGCCTTTCGCAGGGAAGAGCTTCGTGTTCACCGGTGGATTGGTGAGGCTGACGAGAGATGAGGCCAAGGCGCTGGTAGAACGGTTGGGGGCCTCGGTGTCATCCAGTGTCAGTAAAAAGACGAGCTATGTCGTAGCCGGCACAGACCCTGGCTCGAAACTCGATCAGGCGAAGAAATTTGAGGTCGCTGTCCTTAACGAGGAGGCGTTCCTAGACTTAATAGAGCAACGGCAGGAGAGCTAGTCACACCGAGGCTTCGACCGGAACAGGCACTTTCTCGTCCTTAAGAATTTGCACGCTTCGTATCGAGCGAGGATCCGCCTCATGGACCACCAGGCGACAATTCTCGATGCGGAGTTCTTCTCCCGCCTGCGGGATGCGACCAAGATTTTCCTGGATCAGCCCTCCGATCGTCAGGGCTTCATCTCCAAGCTCGACTTTCAGGAAGTCGTTCACCTTTCGAACTTCCGTCCGTCCGTGGACTAGAATTTGATTCTTTCCAATGCGTTTGATGAGTTCTTCGGTGATATCCGTCTCATCGACGATCTCACCCACGACTTCCTCGAGAAGATCTTCAAGCGTCACCAGTCCCATGACACCGCCGAATTCGTTGACGACGACTCCCATATGCCGCTTCTCCTGCTGGAACTGTTTCATCAAGTCGTCCGCCGTCTTGCCGGCCGGGACGAAGAGCGGAGGATGGGCGATATCGCGGAGGCGCAAATCGGTTCTCCCTTTAGCCAACTCGGTCAGCGCCTTCGTCTTGTAAAGAATCCCGGTAATGTTATCGAGCATGCCGTCATAGAGCGGAATTCTGGAGTACTTGGAATTATAGAGCAGCTCTTGTGCTTCCTTGAGTCGAAGGTTCCCGTCGAGCGAAAACACGTAGATGCGCGGCGTCATCGCATCTTCCGCGGTAATATCTTTCAGTTGAAACACGTTTTTGATCATTTTGACTTCTTCTGATTCTAACTCGCCGGCCTTTCCTCCTTGGTCGAGCATAATTTTCAGCTCTTCCTCTGTTACCAAGGGAAGCGTCAACCCCTTTCCTCCCGTCAAACTGTAGATCAGAGGAACGATCAGAAAAAGAAGCGGTCTCTTCAAGCGCACTCTTGCCCCCATAGGCATTCAATGTGATGAAGGTGGCGAACATGGGGGTCGCAGTACTGACGAGACGGTCACCGACAAGAATGGTCGAGAGGAGCTTTTGGGGGTCGCTCCTTAACTGAAGAGCTTTGGCTGCCCGCTTACTGCCGTTCTGCGCCAATGCTTTCAGTCGTGTTTCGTTGACCGAAAAGAAGCCGATCTCGGCTGTAGAAATAACGGCGGATAACCCTATCAATCCTAGTAGGATGAGGATGTCCATCGCAGTCGTCTATTCGGAACGTTGGACCAGTAAGGCTGGCCTGATGAGAAGCCGGGCGTCCCCCAGAGGATACCTCTTGGTCCACCCTTCAGAGGATCGTACGATTAAGATAACCGGACCGCTTAGAATAGAGTTCACAGCTAATACATCTATCACAGGGATCACATGCAGGCAAGCAATCCAAGAAATGTCGCTTGAAAATCAATTGGTTCCAAACGGAACTCTCAGAATGATGCTACCGTCCTTCCATTGTTTAGCCATCATCCCGCACAACAAACGATTGCAGGTTCAGTGTACGATCGAGACGACCCGCGGCCATCTGAGCCTCCGGTTCGGTCAAGAATCGACCAATTTGGACTCGGTAACGGCGCCCTTCCGGGAGATCGATCTGAATGATACGCCCATCAGCAAAATCTCGTTGAACTTGTGCAAACAGCGCCCGAGCATTCTGAAGGTCCGCGAAAGCACCGACTTGAACCCGTAACACCCCCATCCCTTCAGGTCGAGAATTATAGTCCACAACTCGGAGTTCGACCTGGTCGGTTCCGTTGCCGACCATCCCAAGCGCTTGGGCACCGGCCAACGAAAGGTCCAAAACCCGTCCCCTCGCGAAGGGCCCTCGATCATTAATCCTGACCGTAATCTCGCGACCTGAAGTCAACGAATGCACAACTGCGACGGACCCGAGTGGCAGTGTCCGATGAGCAGCCGTCAGTTTGTACATGTCGTACCGCTCCCCATTCGCTGTCTTGTTCCCATGAAAGCCAGGGCCATACCACGAAGCCATCCCTCGTTCTACAAATCCAATGGGATACCCGGGGAAACGATCAATAGGAGGACGAGAAGCGGTGGTGCAACCTTGATAGAGGACGGCGCCCAACCCGATCACGACTATGGACAGAGAAGTACGTTTCGTGAGCGGCACCGGCCGCATCAATCAAAACTCGTCGAGCGACTGATTGCGTAGAATGGCCAAGGCCTTGTCCGTATTGGAAACGGTCAGAACGACGATCGCCCGCTTCCCTTCCCGTGAAGGCGTACAATAGCCGCACTTGATGTTGATCCGGCTCTTCATCAAAGTATCTGCCACTTTCATTAACGCGCCAGGCTTATTTTCGAGACTTAGCAGAAGCGCAATTTCTTCGCCGAACTTAATTTTCGCCGCCTTAAGGGCCGCGCGCGCACTGTCTAGGTCAGCAACAAGCAGCCGCAACTTGCCTGTTCCCATCACCTCCGGAGCGGAGAACGCCTTAATGTTGACGCTGACCTCCGACATCAGGACTTTTTCCGCCTCGCCGAGCGAGTGGCTCCCAATGGAGACCACGACCCATAGTGATACGAGAGGATACGAGAGGACGCCCCTCTCGCGCAAAGTCTTCGAGCCCGTAACCGTACCACAAAGAAGATGTCAGCGCTCGAGCGAATTCGGTGGACCCGCCGCTTCCTACACCAGAGACACAATGACGGCCGCCTGCTCCGCATTCTTACACTCCTCTTTATGAACATCCGCTCGTTGCGCCGCACGTCACACACTTCAGACAGGTGCCGTTTCGGACCATGGTGAACTGCTTGCACTCGGGACAGGGATCGCCTTCGTAGCCCTTGACCTTAGCATCTTTGGCATTTTTGATCTCTGTCAATGTAAGCGTTTCCCTCGTGATCTCCACTTGTCGAGCGACACTATGGCCATGTCCATTTCCATGACCATTTCCTTTTCCACTGTTCCGACGGATCGGAAGATGTTCCGTAAGAACGGAAGATTTGGCCAGTGCATCGAGGTCTGCCTCTTCTTCTGAACATTCGGGATCCATGTCGTCTTTCTTCATCGAATCCATGCGCAGATCTTCCTCTTTCACCTGCGCCAGGTCATACCGGTCGAGATACGTCACGGCCAATTCACGGAAGATATAATCGATGATCGAGGTTGACATTTTGATTCGATCGTTCAATTTCACGGGACCGTTCGGTTCAAACCGGGTAAAGACAAACGCCTCAACGAATTCTTCCAACGGCACGCCGTGCTGAAGTCCAAGAGAGATGGCGATCGCAAAACAATTCATGAGGCTTCTGAACGCCGCCCCTTCCTTGTGCATATCCAAAAAGATTTCTCCGACCGTCCCATCCTCATATTCGCCAGTGCGCAGGTACAGCTTATGTCCCCCGACAATCGCCTTTTGAGTGTATCCACTTCGCCGACTCGGGAGCGGGCGGCGCTTGGCGAGATACCGAACGAGTACCCGTTCGGTGATTTTCTCCGCCATCCCCATCACGCTAGTGGTCGCCTCCACGGCCTTCCCACTGTCAGTCGAAGCACTCAACGGCTGACTCAGTTTAGACCCGTCACGATAGAGCGCAACAGCTTTGACCATGCTCTTCCAGGCAAATAAATAGGCCGCCTTGACGTCTTCAAGCGTGGCATCGGCCGGCATGTTGATGGTCTTGCTGATCGCGCCGCTGATGAACGGCTGTGCCGCGGCCATCATGCGGATATGCGCATCGATCGTCCCACAGCAGAAATCATTCGCCGCAGCGATCTCTTCTTGCGTAAAGCCAAGCGTCTTCAGCATGTTGACGCTTATTTCATTCAGCTGGGCTTCGGTCAAGCCAAGCTTTTCGACGCAGAACGCCTCCCCGAGCGTAAACTTATTGAAGGCGAACTGAATTTCAAACGCTTGCCCCAAACTGCTCTCCAAACGATCGAGAGCCGCATCGTCGAATCCCTTTTGACGCAGCGTGTCATGATTGATGAACGGTGCGCCCTTGAGCGTCTGAGCCCCGACACAATACCGAACGACATCCTGAGCTTGCTGATCCGTATAGCCAAGGTTGGCCAGCGCCATCGGCAAGCTTTGATTGATGATCTTGAAGTACCCGCCACCGGCCAGTTTCTTAAATTTCACCAGAGCAAAGTCTGGTTCAATCCCGGTGGTATCACAGTCCATGACTAACCCAATCGTGCCGGTTGGAGCAATGACGGTCACTTGAGCATTGCGATATCCATAGGCCGTCCCTAATTCAAGCGCATGGTCCCAGGCGCGTCTGGCGGCGAGAAGCATGTCAGGCGGACAATGCTCGGGACGGATTCCCATCGGCGCAATCGTGAGGTGTTCGTATTCTGCCTGCGGCGCCTGGTACGCAGCTCGACGGTGATTGCGGATGACCCGCAGCATGTGCTCTCGATTGCTTGCGTACCCCGGGAAGGGCGACAATTCGGCAGCCATTTCAGCCGATGTCCCGTATGCTTCCCCAGTCATGATGGACGTGATGGCTCCACAAATCGCCAGGGCCTTGGGCGAATCATACGGAATCCCTTGGCGCATGAGCACAGTTCCCAAATTCGCATACCCCAACCCAAGCGTCCGGAACTGATAGCTCTTTAGAACTTCGTGAGGTTCAGGGAAGCGAGATTACAAGCCGTATCATCCAAAAACATGTACTCGGAACAGGGATTCGACGCGTTGATGCGACCGTCCTCCGGACAGGTATGCCACTCGTTGATGGTGGTATCGTACTGCGTCCCTGGATCAGCACAAATCCAGGCCGCCCACGCGATCCGGTCCCACAGCTCCCGTGCCTTGACGGTCTTCCAGACCTTGCCGCTTGTTCGACGCTTGAGTTGCCAGTCACCATCTGTTTCCAGCGCGGTAAAAAACTCATTGGGAATCCTGACGCTATTGTTGGAGTTTTGCCCGGAGACGGTCTGGTAGGCCTTCCCATCCCAATTCGTGTCATATTCATGGAAGACAAAATGCGTGAAGCCTTGCTGTGCATAAGAAAACATTCGTTGGATATAGGCCTCGGACACCAGATCCCGACGGGCCGATGCCAGAGCCTCACGCAAGACCGGATTGGTCTTCTGGTCGAGATCCAGCCTGAGAGCGCCCTCACCATCGACCGTATGACAAGCTTTCAGCACAGCATTGAGGCGCTGCGCACAAATCTTTGACCCCGTCACCATCGCCGCGACTTTTTGCTCTTCGATGACTTTCCAATCGATAAATTCTTCGATATCCGGATGGTCGAGGTCCAAACAAACC
>JACRQB010000049.1 GCA_016222925.1 Nitrospirota bacterium
CCATAGCCGTCGGTGCGGCGATTCGTGTCATCACGAAGAAATTGGTCGATCAGATAACCGTTGGCTGCATGGATTTCCACTCCATCAAAGCCGGCGTCGAGTGCATGGGTCGCTCCATTCCGAAATTGTGTGATGACTTCCCGAATTTCTTCCAGATTTAGGGCTCGCGGTGTGACAAACGGCTTTTTGCCTTCATAGGTATATGCATCGCCCTCGGGTCTTATTGCCGATGGTGCAACCGGTAATGCGCCTTCAGGTTGAAGCGACGGATGCGAGATGCGGCCGACATGCCATAGCTGCAGGAAAATGTGGCCGCCGTTCCGATGTACCGTATCTGTAACGAGCCGCCACCCCCGGACTTGCTCGGCCGTATGAATCCCTGGCGTGTTGGGATAGCCCACACCTTCCGGGGAAACCTGCGTCCCCTCAGTAATAATGAGACCAGCCGAGGCGCGTTGAGCATAGTAACGGGCATTCAGGGGTTGCGGCACATTGCCGTGACCGGCGCGATTCCGCGTCATCGGCGCCATGACCAAGCGATTGAGCAGGGTGTAAGGACCAATATGCACCGGAGAAAGCAGATAGTCGTGAGTCTTCATGCGAGTCCTTTCTTCATATGGTCAGGAGAATTTAGAGTTTCCTGCCTATTCGACCTTCGGGCCCCCTCAACCGTTCCCTGCTTCGACGACTTTGGCCGGCATCTGTTGAGCGGAATCTTCCGGCGACCAGCCGCCGCCCAGGGCCTTGTACAGTTGCACAACCGAGACGAGATGAAGCCGGTGCGTGCTCGTCAACGACAGTTCAGCCTCAAACAGGTTGCGCTGAGCGATCAACACATCCAGATAATTGGCGAGTCCGCTCTTGTACCGAAGCGTCGCTTGGCGATGGGCGGATTGAAGGGACTCGACCTGTTCAGCCTGCGCCTTCCGCTGCTCTCGAGCGGTCCGTACGGCAACCAGGGCGTTCTCCACTTCCCTGAACGCGACCAAGATCGACTGTTCGTACTGGGCCAACGCTTGCCGGGCTTGCGCTTCGACGGCTTCCTGTTGGAATCCGAGAGCTTGTGCATTCAGTAAGGGACCGGCCAGGCTTGGGCCGGCCACGCCGAATGCCGTTTCGTTCGCGATTAATCGGGAGAACTGCGGACTGGCGACACCCAAAATGCCGGTGATGGTGAGTTTTGGAAACCGGTCTGCCTTGGCTGCGCCGATGCGGGCGGTCACTGCTGCCAGCTCTTGTTCAGCCTGCACGAGATCCGGCCGGCGCTGCAGCAACTCCGATGGGAGCCCGGCGGGAACGCTTGGTGGCAGCACTTGATCCGTGAGCGAGCGGCCGCGGGCGATTTGACCGGGGTTACGTCCTAGGAGCGTGCTCAGCTGATTTTCTTTCTGTACCATTTGCCGTTCCAATTCCGCGACCCGCGCCGCCGCGTTGGCCCGCTCCGACATGAATTGATCGAGGTCGAGCTTGGCGATAACCCCTTCTCGGAGACGAGCCTGGGCGATCCTCACCGATTCTTGCCACGATTGAAGCGTGCGTCTCCCGGTCTCAAGTTGCCGATCGAACTGCAACAAATCGAAGTAGGCTTCCGCGACGCCGCTGACGAGCTGCAAGACCACGGCTCGCCTGGCTTCTTCCCGCGCCAGAAGATCGCCGCGCGCCGCTTCATTGGACCGACGAATGCGTCCCCAGATGTCGAGTTCCCAGGCGAGATTGCCTTGGAGATAATAGTTGAACGCGTTCGGAAAACCGGGAAACAGAAATTGCGCTTTCCGACCCATGATCGGGGCATTGCCCGAGATGTCCGCCTTTGGGGCAAAGTCCATCCTGGCGACGAAAAGACGAGCTTGGAATTCTTCGACGGAGGCAACGGCGCGTTTGAGATCCTTGTTCTCCCTAAGAGCTGTCTGAATCAGAGTGTGAAGCGCTGGGTCTTGGAGCAGCTCCCACCAGGGCAAATTCGCGAAGGACTGGGTTTCCGCCTCACCGCCGGCCATCCTGAATGAGAGTAATTGCGCGCCTTTTCGCCACATCTGTTTCAATAGAAGCTTGCCGTCTTCTCCCACAAAGGTGACGTTCGTGAGATCCACGACAAGAGGGATTCCTTCGGCCGGTCGGGTGGTTCGCCACTCATGTTCGAGTTCACCGACCCAAGGTCCGGTCAGGCTGCCCTCCAGTCTGAGTCGCACCGAATGTCGATTCTTCTCTGACGTGATCTTCAGCATGGCAAGTATCTTTCGAACCTTCTTCAGCTCCGTGCGCCCACCGTGAGCAGTTCTTCATCATTGGCATCGAGCGTGATCTCTTCAGGCTCCAGATCCGGCTGGTGTTGCGCAGCGATCAGCGAGTAAAACACGGGCACAACGAACAGCGTGAACAGCGTGCCGACCGTCATCCCCGTGACCAGCACCATGCCGATGCTGTTACGGGCGGCCGCGCCGGGTCCTGTTGCCAGCACCAAAGGGAGATGGCCGAAGACGGTGGCGGCCGATGTCATGAGCACCGGCCGCAGTCTGGTCAACGCTGCTTCACGCACCGCCATCGCCTTTGAGAGTCCGCGTACTTGTAGTTGATTCGCGAATTCCACGATGAGAATGCCGTTCTTTGCGATCAGCCCCACGAGGGTGATCAATCCCACCTGGGAATAGATATTGATCGTCGTCAGGTCCAGGAAGCTGAAGACCAGAGCGCCGGAGATGGCAAGCGGCACGGATCCCAGCAGAACGATCAATGGATCGCGGAAACTTTTGAATTGGGCGGCCAGCACCAGATAGATCAGAACCACGGCGAAGCCGAGCGTCACAGTGAGCGCCGCTCCCTCCTGGCGCAGTTGCCGCGATTCGCCCGCGTAGTCGAGGACGATGCGTGACCCACCTGCCGCCGCGGTTTCGAGGACCCGTAATCCTTCCTCCTTCGTCACGCCCGGTTTCACGCCACCGAAGATTCGGACGGAGTTGCGCTGCTGAAAGCGGTTCAAGGTGCGCGGCGCGGTGCTCGTTTCGATGTGCGTGAAGGTGGATACCGGCACGAGCTGACCGCCCGGCGTCTTGATCTTCAAATCGAGCAGCGGACCGACCGTCGCGCGATCGTTGTCTCCGAGCTGCGGGATGACCTTGTAACTGCGATCGAAGTAGTTGAACCGGTTGACATAGGCGCCGCCCAGCATCGTGCCGAGCTCCCGTCCGACGCCTGCCAGATCGAACCCTAAGTCGGCCAGACGTTCACGATCGAGGATGACGCGCGCCTCAGGGAGATCGATTTTGAGGTCGGTGTCCACATACATGAACTTGCCGCTTTGCCAGCCGGCTCCCAGCACGGCGCCGACCGTATCGAGCAGTTGCTCGGCCGGTAGGTCGCTTTCCAATACCAGCTCGACGTCGTATTGGCCTGGTGTCGGCAACGGCGGGTCCAATCGCGGAAACACGCGCAGTCCCGGCACTTCCCCCACGTGAATTCCGTTTCCGGAAATGCCGTGATCGCTCGGACGATTTGTAGATGCTCACGGTTCGTGGCGGCCAACGTGGAGTCAGGCGATGCTTCGAAGAAGAGGCTGATGTGGCTCTGATCCTCCACGGGGGCGAGTTCTTGGCGTGAAAAAAGATACAGCGGCCAAGCCGCCACCATGATTAAGAGTGCCGCCGTTACGATGCCCCAGCGCATGTTGAGTGCCCCGTCGAGCAGTGTCGTGTACAGACGCCGCACCTCGTCGAACCGTCGGTTGACGAAGGCCGTCAGCCGGCCTTCCTTTCCCTGCGGATGCACGAATCGCGAACTCATGACCGGCGAGAGCGTAACCGCGACGACACCGGACAGAACCACGGCGACTGCAAGGGTGATGGCAAATTCCAGGAACAGCGACCCGGTCAGCCCGCCCTGAAAGGCGATGGGTGTATAGACCGTGGCAAGCGTGATCGTCATCGCGATGATCGGGCCGACGAGCTCGCGTGCGCCGGTCAACGCCGCCTCGATCCGCGACCGACCCAGACGCACATGTCGCTCGACGTTTTCGACAACGACGATCGCATCGTCCACGACCAGCCCGACCGACAAGACGATGGCGAGCAGCGTCAGAAGATTGAGGCTGAATCCGAACGCGAACATGAAAATGGCCGCTCCGATCAGCGAAACCGGCATGGCGACGAGCGGCACAAGCGCCGTGCGCACCGAGCCCATAAAGAGAAACACCACCACCGCGACGATGAGAATCGTCTCCGACAAGGTCTTGGTGATTTCCGCCAGCGCATTCCGCATGAACATCGTGCCGTCCCACACGAGTTTCATGTCGATGTCCTTTGGCAGAGTCGGCTGGATGCGGTCCATCTCGTCGCGGAGCCGATGCGCGACATCGATCTCGTTCGTACCCGGCACGGGCCAGATCCCAAGATACACACCCTGAGCCTGGTTGTACTTTGCCACCATGTCCGCTTCTTCGGCTTCTCGCTCGACCTTCGCGACGTCCTTCAGGCGGACGATGGCGCCGCCCCGATCGGCGACGATGAGCTCCTCGAATTCCTGGGCCGAGCGCAGATCGGTATTTGCGAGCAAGTTGATCTGGGCGAAGTTGCCCTTCGTCCGTCCCACTGCGGCCAGATAATTGTTACGGAGAAGCGCACCTTGCACATCACCGGGCGAGAGATTGAACGAGGCAAGACGGTCCGGATCGATCCAGATACGCATGGCAATCTGACGGCCTCCCTCAATGGTCACCTTCTGAACGCCGGACAGCGTCGAGAATTGCGGTTGCAACGTGCGCAGGAGCCAATCAGTGAGAGCCGGGACTGTGCGTTCCGTAGATGTGAAGCTGAGATAGAATGATGCGTATGGTCGATCGGCCCTCTGGACCTCGATGACGGGTGGTTCGGCCTGAGGTGGCAGTTCGGCGCGCACCTGTTGGAGCCGCGCCGTGACTTCTGCCAGGGCTGCCGTGCTGCTGTGATTCAACTTTAAATGCACGGTCACGGTACTAACACCGGCTCGACTGGTCGACTCCACATAATCGACGCCGCTGATCGCGGACACTACCCGCTCGATCGGCGTGCTGAGGAAGCCCCGCACGGTCTCGGCGCTGGCACCGTAGTAGACGGTTGTGATGATGACCGATGAGCTTTCGATCTTCGGATATTGCTGTACCGGCAGGGTCATGAGTGCTCGCCACCCTGCAAGTATGATGACAAGATTGACGACCACAGCCAGGACCGGATGTTTCACGAAGATATCGGTGAAGGATCGCATGGGTATATCCCTATTTCTTCTTCGACGGGTGATCGGTTCAGTCTTTGCTGACCGTTTGTGCTTGGGCCTGCTTTTGTGGGGAAGGTTCAGGCGCAATCGCGACGAGCACACCTTCACGTAACTTGAACGACCCTGACGCGGCGATGGTCTCGCCGACATCGAGTCCGGCGTGAATCACGACTTGATCGCCGACCATCGTGCCGCTTTCCACTTGGCGCACATGCGCTCGACTCTTGTGATCTTGGTCCGGCGCGATCACGAACACCTGATCGCCGCCTGGACCTTTACGCAACGCGCTGACCGGGATGGCCACGGCTTTGCGCGAAAGACCGACGGGAACTCGAACCCGGACCGATGCGCCGGGAGCCGGTAAATTGCTGCCTTCGATTCTGGCGCGGATCATGGCGTTCCGAGTCGTTGGATCGACACGGGCGTCGAGCGCGATGATGTTGGCTCTGATGGGGGGGGCTTCGCCGGTCGCAAACACGTCGACCGTTTCGCCGTCCCGTAAACCGGCCGCGACCTGCTGGGCAACCGTGAAATCGACATGGACCGCTTCGCCGACGCCCTGCAGCGTGGTGAGCAAGGTTCCTTCGTCCAGGTATTGGCCGGGATGAACATCGGCGATACCGACGCGCGCCCGGAACGGCGCGCGAATCGTCTTCTTGGCGATGATCGCCCTGGTGCGGGCAATCTGCGCCTGGGCAATATCCAAGTCGGCACGAGCCCGGTCGACTTCCTCCTGAGTCGTGGCGAGTTCTTGATTGAGGTTCTGCCGGCGATTGAGCACCGTTTTGGTAAGAGCGGCCTGGGCCTCCTGCGCCTTGAGATCGGCTTCTTCGACGGAGACGTCGAGCGCGACCAGCAAGGTGCCGGCTTCCACGATCTGACCCGGCGCGAGCCGGACTTCACGGACAGTTCCGGCGAGTTCGTTCTTCAGCATGACCGAACGTAAGGCCAGAACCGTCCCGATAGAGGTGGTGGTCTGGCGATGATCTACTTCGCGTGCGACGGCGACCGTGATGGACTCCATCGGCTCCGGTTGATTCGCAGAGGCTGCGACAGAGTCCTGAATGGATTCATATTTCCAGGCGACCAGCCCGATGCCCGTGGATAGGACCAATGCGAGAAGCAAGACTGTTCCGATCCAGTTACGACGATTCATGAGAACGATCCTCCAAGATGCTTGTACCAAAGGTAATGATCCTTCAATAACGTGTTTGAGAGAACAGCAATGACTGTTCCAATCAAAGCTCAAAACAAAGGCGTATCCCTCAACTGCATGAATATAAAATGAATTGTTATGAATTGTACGATGAGTGTGGAAGCAAGGTAATGCGAGGTGACGAAGTCAATTCGCCGTCTATTCGTCAGGTGACGAAATATCGACAGAGGAAATTTAGGGAATCCGACAGAAAAGTAGACGTTATGCGCTATGATGGGCGGACAATACCAAGCTTCCGCATCTTAGAATGAAGAGTGGTTCGTTTCATCCCGAGCCGAGCGGCGGCACCCCCAGGACCACCGAGGGTCCACCTCGAATCGCGCAATACTTGCAGAATGTGCTTCCGCTCGGCCTCTTCAAGCGTCACGATCGAATCATGTGACGGAGCCGTCGGTGACTTGAGTTCAGACAGTTGCACTACCAGATCGGAGCCGGTCGACAAAATCACTGCACGTTCGATGAAGTTTCCCAGTTCGCGTACGTTACCCGGCCAGGGATAGGCCTGCATCGGAGGAACGGTAACAGGGAAGACCTTGAGGCGGTAGTAGAGATCGCTGCGAAATTTCTGTTCTTCCACCATTTGAGCGAGGTTGCGATTGGTGGCCGCGACGACCCGCACATTCGTGCGAATGGTGCGAGTGCCGCCCAGCCGTTCGAATTCCTGCTCCTGAAGCACCCGGAGAAGCTTGACCTGGATCTCCAGGGGAATTTCTCCAACTTCGTCGAGGAACAGCGTTCCCCGGTCTGCCAATTCAAAGCGGCCGACTTTGGTCGCGATCGCCCCGGTAAAGGCCCCCTTTTCGTGCCCGAATAATTCGCTTTCGAGCAAGCCGGTCGGAATCGCGGCGCAATTCAGCTTCACGAACGTGCGCTCCCGCCGGGTGCTCAAATTGTGGAGCGCGCGAGCGACGAGCTCTTTCCCGCTGCCTGTTTCACCCAGAATCAAGACCGTAGAGTCCGTGGGGGCGACCGTCTCGATCTGCTTGAGGACCTGCTTGAGAACACGGCTCTCGCCGACGATTTCTTCAAAGTTGTAGTTTGTCTGAATTTCTTCTTCAAGGTACAGTTTTTCTTCCGTTAACTTGTCCTTCAGCCGGGCAATCTGCTTATAGGCCAAGGCGTTCTCGACCGCGATGGCGACCTGCTGCGCGACCTGGCCGAGCAACTCGATGTCCTCCGACGTAAAGCCGTCATCTCTTCGTCGCCCCACGTTCAATGCGCCCAGCGCGCGTTTGTGCGCAAGGAGCGGGAGAGAGCAGAACGATTTCACGCCGCGGTCAAGGAGGTCCTGCACGCAAGGGGAAGAGTGTGCCATCTCTTTCAGATCCTGTTCTCTGAACAACGCGGCTTTGCCCGTGTTGATCGCGAGGCAGGACGGGGACTCCGTACTCTCTTCAATGGTTCCTTCCTCGACGAAACTTTCATTCCTCTGAAAATCCAACACATGAATACGCCACTCGCCGGTCTCTTCGTCGCAGAGCAGTAGGCTGGAGCCGTCATGCTGGATCACTTTTCTCAAACAGGCACTGACGGCCACGAAGAGGGTGTCGAGGTCCAGATGCGCGACGACGGCGTTGTTCACCTCCAACAGCAAACGCTGTCGGTCCCGCTCGCGGGCGAGTTGGGCTTGAGATGACTGCGCCCGCTCGTAATTCAAGGCATTTTCGACGGCGATCGCGATCTGATGCGCCGCCTGATTCAGAAGGTCGCTTTCGCCCGGTGTGAAGTTCTGCTCTCGTACCCGTGTCACGTCCAATGTTCCAAGAACCTTATCGTGAGACACCAGCGGAACGGAACACAGCTCCTTGACCCCTTGATCCAGCAGCTGTTGCGCAATCTCAGATTCGATGGCCAATGCCTCAAGGTCATGCTTCCGATAGATGACCGGCTTTCTGGTGGTAAAGGCACGGTCTGACGGACACTTGCAATCGGACGAGATTTGGCCTTCCTCAATGAATTCCGTGGCTTTCGTGAAATCCAATACATGGGCGCGATATCGTCGTGCTTCCGGATCGTACAGCACAAGTGTCGATCCGTCGTGTTGGATGACTTGCCGGAGACACCCGCTGACAGCGTTGAAGAGATCGCTCAGGCTCAGATGAGAAACGACCGCATTGTTGACCTCCAGCAGCAGCCGTTGCCGGTCTCGTTCGTGAGCCAGCTGTTGTTGAGCGGAATGGGCGCTTGTCGCATGTAAGGTGTTGTCCATGGCAACCGCGACCTGATTCGCCACTTGCTGCATGAAGTCGATGTCGCTCTTCTGATAGACTCTCCGTTGGACGCTGCCGAATCCCATTGCCCCGAGACGTCGCTGAGCTGTCGTGAGCGGCACGACACAGAAGGATCGGATACCGTTCTCGCGCAGTATGCCCATCAGCTTCGGGAATCGCTGTTCCTGTGCGACATCGTCGACAGTCAACGGCTGTTGGGTTTTCCAGGTCAGTCCTCCGGGAGATTCATCGACGGGTAGTTCGAGACCGGGACTAATCGGGTTGGGGGTCGCGGTGATCAAGAGCCAGAGACGCATGGTGTTGCGCTCGGGCTCGTGCAGGACCGCGTTGATGTAATCAAACGGAACAAGTTGGGGGAGCCGCTGCGCGAGATCGCGCAATAAGGCATCCACGTCGCGATGCGACGCAATCGCTTCCGATACTTCGAGTAAGAGCCGCAACCGCTCGCGGTCAAGCGTGAGATCGCGGTGATGCAGGACATTGTCCACCGCTACTGCAACCAGCTGACTCACCTGCTGAAGAAATTCGAGATCCCGTTCGTTGTAGGCGGCTTTCCGTTGACTGGAGAATCCGATTCCCCCCAATCTCCGTAAGGCTGTCGTGAGAGGTAGATAGCAGAGCGAGTTGTTCCCATCGCTGATCATTCGCTCAACGACTGTCGGCCAACGTTCTTCTTGGGCCAGATCAGGGACGATCA
>JACRQB010000117.1 GCA_016222925.1 Nitrospirota bacterium
GCCTAGGGTTGTGAGCGCGGCTCCAGGCCACTGGTCCGGATTGCTTGCGACACGGCACCCATACCGAATGGCATCCGGGGTCAGCCGAATAAAATACAGCCAATCACCGACGATCAGTCCGATAAACAAGAGCCCTGCGAAGAGGCCGGCCAGGATCATGGACGTAGCTATCACATAGGAATGAGCTCTGAATCAAGGCGAGGAGGCCCGGTCAGGATTCATTTTCTTTGGGCAACCCTACTGATGGTATTTCTTTCTCGCCTCACGCAAGAAGCTGTTGACTCAAGAAGATGAGTTGGCTACATTACCCGCCATTACGTTCCAGGCGGCTTTGGCACCACGTCATGCCCTGCCTTTATTTTTACCCGTGTTGACAGAGCAGGTTGTTACCCCTGCAGGGTCAGGGTTTTCAGAGAGGCGATCGTTTCAAGTCTGGAGGAGGTATGGATCCCAACAAGATTGAGCGTGTCTACACCTCCTACGCGGGGTTCTACGACAAGGTTTTTGGAAAAGTTTTCCACGAAGGGCGTGAATCGGTCGTTCGTAATCTGAATGTGCAGCCCAACGAACAGATTCTTGAAGTCGGTGTGGGGACTGGACTCGCGCTTCCCATGTATCCTCGCCATTGCCGCATTGTTGGGATCGACGTGTCCGAAGGGATGCTGGCCAGGGCAAGAGAGAAGGCGGAAACTCACTGCCTCGACCACGTCCAGCTTCACCGCATGGATGCAGGAGCAATGGAATTCGAGGATGATAGCTTCGATACGGTTGTGGCGGCCTATGTCGTCACGGCGGTGCCGGACTATCGAACGGTGGTCAGTGAGATGATTCGGGTTTGCCGTCCCGGTGGCCGTATTATCATGCTCAACCACTTCAGCAATGGCAACAAAGTGATCAATGCAGTGGAGCGAGTGATCTCGCCATTGACCAAGCACCTGGGTTGGCGGACGGATCTGTCGCTCAGTACCGTGTTGGAAGGGACGTTGCTCCGCGTCGCCCGCAATCAACGGGTGAATCCATTACGGCTTTGGGCCTTGGTGGAGTGCATCAACGGCAAGGGTCAGCGGACGAACGGGAATGGTACGGCACACCCTGTCTCAGGGTATGTGAACGGCAACGGCACAGCCGGTTTTACAAATGGGAACGGCAACGGGCGTTACTCCCCTGAGCACGCGCACTAATCAGTGTTCCCCCTCATCGCTGCTTATCGACTGTGTCGTGTCTGGTGCTCCCGAGTCAACCAGCCTTCCCATTCACGACCGGGGATGATCGTTGTGCCGACGAGACAGTCACCGACGAATTGTTGAGTGATCTGATCAGCCAGCACTTCCAGGATCCGGCTCATCCGCCGATCCTGAATCCCCATCACCCTATGCCCCTCGCTGGCCGTAGATTCGCCTGCAGGAATCAGATCGCCCTCCCACTGCACCGCCGGATGAATCGCGACAGCCCGCGTCGCGTCACGCCATGCGCAAGGCAGACCAGCTCGATTCAGTTCGTGTAACAGCCACTTCACCGTGGGGCCTTCGGCAGCGCGACCCTGGAATATCCATCGAGCGAATTCGGCCGCCTGATCGGCCGTCACGAACGGCGTGGCGATTTCATCCAGCGCGGCCTCATCGCACACCACGTAGAGTTCTCCCTGGGGATCAAACCAGAAGCGCATTTTCCCCGCATTGAACTCCGTCTGGATCACGCCAAGGGATGAACAATCAGTCCCATCTTGTTCGAAGACGGAGAAATCCGTGACGCCGGTCATCGTGAGCTTGGCGACTCGGACGTATCCGCGAACCTCATAACGGATTATGAGCGAGATAGTCGTACCGGCCGGTACTTCCCGTGTAGAGCCTTCGTCGAAGAGACGGCGTTTGGAAATCTGCAGGTCGGTCACATACCCTGAGCGAAAACCGCCCGTATGCCCGATGAACCACCGAAGGTCTTCCGTGTTCTTGATGGAGTGCTTCATGTGGCAAATTCTAGTTCTGGTATGGACACAAGTGTGACAGGTGTGAGCTCGTCCAGCACGATACCACAGCGGGACGCCGAGAACGCAACAGGGTTCTGACCTCACAGGAGCCGTACCGTACGAGGCCGACCTTCTCGCACCAGGCGGCAGCGATTGCCGCTTCATCCTGTCCTTGGTTGACCATGACGAACAAGCCGTGAGGGGTTAGATTGCGGGCTACCCGAGAAAACAATGTGCGCGGCGCTAACACTGAGAGCGGCATCCGCCAGGCCAGCACAGGGTCCGGCGTTACGAAGGGATACCATGCGGTGACGACGTCGGCTGGGTGATCATAGCCGGCATAGTCGCCGACGATGAACTGTGTATTCGGCAGGTTTTGGATATAGCCATGGGCATAGTCGAGCCGGCTATACCCATTGGTGTAGATCCGGTACCCTTCTACTTCAACGCCGACCAGTTCCGATGGCTGAAAGAACGCATGCAAGGCAGCCGCATACCAGAAGTTACTCGACCCCATATCCTGAACGGCTCCACCTACCGAATAGGGTAAGCCGAGCGCCGACCAGGTTCGTTCAAGCACCTCAAGATAGTCGTATTGCTTCAGGGCTGTCGACTGTTCCGCCTGCTGTTCGAATCCTACACGGAAGCGTCGTTGGAGCGAGGCGATACGTGCTTGCTGAATGCCGCTCAGTTGAGAAAGCCGTCTGACCGGTCGTTCACGATACGCTCCTCGAGACCAGGCGAATCGTTCCCCAAGGTGGTACCAGAATGCGTGATAGTGTGAGCGTACCCTCTGCTGAAATGAACAACGAGGAAGGGTATCCAGAGTAATTTCCGGGCGGGTCAAAGGGACATCGCACATTGTGGGGTCTACATCGGCTGTTGGAAGAGCCATGATATGTACTTGTCGGTCGGTCGACGGAAGGGCTAAAGGCGGAAGACGGAAATGGGGTAGGAGAAAAGCAACAAACTGTCACTTCACGGACCGATGAAAGGTTGGCCATGGTGGTATGAGCTGAGTCGATCGCCACGTTGGCGGCGAGCTTGAGTGGATAGCTGTAGATACCGGTACTGATGCTTGGAAGGGCCCTGGTCGCAATCCCGTTAGCGTCGGCAATCTCAAGTCAACGGCGATAGCAGAAAACGAGCTGGACCAGTTCGCCGTCATTTCAACCCCACAGGCTGGTCCGACCGCATGGATCACGTATCGCGCAGGTAGCTGGTAACCTTTCGTCAGCTTCGCATCGCCGGTTTGGCATTCGCCTAGCAGAGGACATTCCCCTGCTAGTTCCGGCCCAGCTGCGCGATGAATGGCTCCGTTCACCCCGCCGCCCGGAAGTAGCGACTCATTCGCGGCATTCGCAATAGCGTCAACGTTGAGTGTCGTAATGTCGGCGCAGATGGCAAGAAGGGAGATGGCCATGGTTGAACTCTACGACGCGAGCCTGATGTAAACGGTCAACGTAAGATTCGTGCCTCATTGAGCATGTGAAGGATGCCATGAATAACTTCTTCGTACTGGTGGTGTCGATAGGATTGAGGAGACCTCGGTGTTCCTATGGATGATTGACCGCTACGATGACGGCAGACGGTGCGAGATTGCGGATCTCCACGAATGCGGTGCCGTCGGAGCGGCGCTTGATTGGGAGCTGTGATCCGACCGGATGGGCTATCCCTGCGGATGTTCCCCCTCCCGCTTCCATACTGTTCGCAATGACAGTAAGCGCCATGCCGGGCTGGTTCAGATCCGCATCCACCACGACATCGCCGCCACGGGCTTGATTCCCATGGGGGTTGATCATGCACAGCGCCTCCTCATCGCTGAGAATCCTGGACCAGGAGACGAGCTCCCCTGGTCCTTGCAGCAGGAATGGTCCCCCACGCGCAGTACCGGAAAGCGTTGGCGAATGGCAGCAAGGGTTGCAATCCGGCGATAGACATGAAAGTTCGGATCGAAACAGTGGGCGCCCGCCGTTCCGAACGGACCGAATCCCGGCAGGGTCAGATCCAGTCCATTAGTTGCTGTCAAGCCTACAAGCCCGGAAGCCCGAGGATGCTCCGGGCCGAACATGGCTTCGCGCAGGTACCGATCGGCATGGTCACCACCCTTCCAGCCTGGGAGGAAACGCTGTTCCGATTCCTCAGGCCCGGCGAAGGATTGCTCCGTCCCATAATAAATGCAGGGAATACCCAGCGTAAACAGCTGTAACGCCACGCCGGCGACAACCTGTTCTTCCGAGGCTGCTTCGCTGGAGAAGCGGATCTTGTGACCGAACACATGGTCGTGATCGTCCAGGATGGAGACATGCCGCTGCCCAAGATTCCGATGAGACCCCATCTCCGCATTACCGGCGTCGAAGCCATCGAAGTAGGTCTGCGGAGGGGCCAGCCCCTTCGCCACATTCTGAAGCGTCATCCGCATCCCGCCGATATCGAGGGCTGCATCAAGATTGCGTCCAAGCACATCGAGGTAGCGATCTTGCGCAAAATCACCCCCCGCGACTTCCCCTACGAGCAAAAAGTTAGTCTTGCCAAGATTCGCAGAGAACTCCTTAATGGCACCGCAGAAATTTCGCCCCTCCTCGTAGGACACATGTTTCAACGTATCAATGCGGAAACCATCGCAATCCGTCATGGCAATCCAGTAGCGATAACAAGCCGCCAGATGATCAAGGACACCCGGCGCACTGAGCGAGAAATCCCGTAGCGTGAAAAAGTCCGTTCGCTTGTGTTCCGCATTCGGATCGTCCAGGCTGCCGCCTCCGAGATTTCCAACGCCTGCCCGAGTATAGGAATCGATGGCCTGCATCTCAGCTGGCCAGATTCCGGCCTCATGTTCATCCACATGGTTGCCGATTTCTTCCCCGCTCCGGCCCAGCCATGAACCGAATGGGTAGCGATCCGGAAACGGTTTGTACACAGGTTCCTTGACCCCTCCCGGATAGACCCAATTAAACCCAGAATGATTGAAAATAATGTCCAGGATGATCCGCATGCCACGAGCATGCGCTGCATCGACGAGGGCGACCAGATCGTTTCTCGTGCCGAATCGAGGATCGACATCTAAGAAATGTTGAATGCCGTAACCATGAAACGTATTAAGGTGACCGCGCTGCTTAAATACTGGGCTTAACCACAGCGCAGTGATACCGAGGTCATGCAGATACCCAAGCTTGGATTCCACACCTTTAAGCGTTCCCCCTTGCCACCGATGCGCGCCGGATTCGGCCCAGCGATCCCATCGCCACGGTTGTCGGTGGTGCCCGTGAGGTCGAAATGCCGTGCGACGGTTACGATCAAGGAGAGGCCGTGACGCTTCTCGCCCATCGCTGAATCGATCGACGAGGAGAAAGTAGAGGACTTCGTCGCGCCAGTCTCCTGGCGACGAGTGAAACTTTACGCGTCGTGGCAAGGCGATGTCCGTGAGGTTCCGAGGTACTGGCTGACTAAGGAGAGTTTGAGCAGCGGGAGTAGGCATGTGAGACCTCTCATGCGTTCGGGTGAGAGATTCTTTGCTTGCTGCGTCCGTAGAGGACAGTGTATGTATCCAGCCAGCGAAAGTCCAGGTCCTGACGCTTGGTTACGATCATTCATCCGGACGGGTACATGACAAAGGCCATCTGTCTCCAACACGTTCCCTTCGAAGGTCCGGGAGCTTTTGCAACGGCTCTTGCCAAGCGTGGCGTGAGCCTTGAATATTCTCTCGTCCCGAAGGAAGGCTTGCCTCACGATACAAGTGATCTCCTGATTGTCATGGGCGGGCCGATGTCGGTGAATGATTCCGATCAGTGGATCGCCGAAGAGGTCGCCTTCATCAGATCTGCTCTTCTCGCCGGTAAGCCGGTGATCGGGGTGTGCCTTGGGAGCCAGTTCATGGCAAAGGCACTCGGTGTGACCGTGCGCCCAGGCAAGGCGTTAGAGATCGGCATGACGCCTGTTCGGTTGACTGAATGGCACGGAGAGATCTTTGACTTGCCGAAGGATTGTGTGCCCTTGGCCGGATCGGACATTGCGCCGTTGCAGGCATTTCGTTATGGAGATCGTGCCTATGGCCTGCTCTTTCACTTGGAAATGGATGAAGACGGTATTGACTCGTTGTGCCGAGAATGTGCCTCGGATTTGATGAAAGCGCGTCTTGTCGCCCAGCAGGTCAAGGCCACCGCGTTGCCGCGGATGCCGCAACTTCATGAGATGGCTGATCGACTCATCGGCCATCTTCTTAGCCCTACACGTTGATTGCCGGCGCGTCTCTGAAGTAACCTAACATCTTCAGTTTGAACATGTAACAGTTAGAAAGTTCTTCCCTGCACTTTCTAACCTTGTCACGTTCCAATATGTGAACTCATCTCGAAAGGAGCCAAAGGAATGGCCGGTTTTCCGATCGAAGTTGCCGCACGCATCAAAACGCTGCCTCCATATTTATTTGCCGCCATTGATAAGATGAAGCAGGAGGCCATCGCGCGTGGCGTGGATATCATCAACCTCGGTATCGGCGACCCTGATTTGCCGACGCCTGCGCCGATCATCGACAGCTTGGCCAAAGCGGCCAAGGATCCCGGATGTTGTCGTTCAGAAAAGCCATAGCTGGTTGGTACAAGCGCCGCTTCAATGTGACGCTTGATCCGACCAACGAAGTTCTGACCTTGATCGGTTCAAAAGAAGGGATCGGACACATTCATCTGGCCTTTGTCGATCCTGGTGATATTGTTCTGGTTCCCAGTCCCGGCTATCCGGTCTATCCCGTCGGTACTGGATTTTCAGGTGGTGTCTCGCACATCATGCCGCTGACAAAGGCAAATGGATTCCTGCCGGATCTGAATGCGATCCCAAAGGAGGTGGCCAAGAAAGCCAAACTGATGTGGTTGAATTCTCCGAATAATCCCACGTCCGTGATTATGACGAAGGACTACTTTAAGCGGGCCATCGAGTTCGCACAGGACAATCAAATCATCATCTGCCATGACGCGGCCTACTCGGAAATCTACTACGACGGCAAGCGCCCCGCGAGTTTTATGGAAGTGGAGGGTGCGAAAGACGTTGGCGTCGAATTTCACTCTCTCTCGAAAACGTACAATATGACCGGCTGGGCGCTGGGCAAGGTGAAGAGTCAGTTGGACTCGGGCGTATTCGAGGCCGTCCAGGAAGCGGGCATTACGGCATTGGGTCTGGACGAGTCCGTCACCGACGGCATTCGAACAATCTACCAGGAACGCCGCGATACGCTCATTCCTGGGCTCAAGCAGCTAGGATTGGAAGTAGATGCGCCACCCGCCGCCTTCTATATCTGGGTGACGGTGCCGAAGGGCTACACCTCCGCATCCTTCACCGCCCATCTGTTGGAAAAAGCCGGGATCGTCACGACGCCGGGCAACGGCTTCGGCGCGCCGGGCGAAGGTTATATCCGCATGACGGTTTGCACGACCAAAGAGCGGCTGGCGGAAGCGGTCGAACGGATCAAGAAGATAGGTTTTTGACCATGTCGTTCCTGAAGCCCTCTTCGCCGACTCAGCGAGGCCCTCGGCTTCGCCGCGAGGCGAGCGAGCGTCGTTCACCGAAGGCTCCTTTGTCTTGACGATTCACGAATAACGCTTCACGAGATACGCGCATGAAAGAGACGGTCTTCATCGGATTCGGATCGAACGTCGGCGATCGAGTGGATTGGTGCGATCGAGCGGTGACGTTGCTCAGCCTCCTCCCACATTCTCGCCTGCAGGGCGTCTCGTTGCTGTATGAAACGGAACCGGTACGCGACCGGATCGATCCCGGAGAGGGATGGTTTTTCAATGGGGTGGTGCAGCTTGAAACAAATATTGCTCCACGCAGCCTCCTCACGACCCTCCAGGAAATTGAACGCGCTCTCGGGCGGGATGATGACAAACGGTCCGGTCCTCGCACGATCGACTTAGACATCCTCTTTTATGGGGAGCATGTGATCAAGGAACCAGGGCTGACCATTCCGCATCCTCGTCTTCATCAACGCCGATTTGTCCTGATGCCGATGAATGAACTGGATCCGCTCTGGGTCCATCCGACGCTCAACCAATCGATGGCGCAACTCTTGACCGATGCCAAGGACCACTCTCAAGTGCGTCTCCTGTTTCCTCAGCCTTCCACGCGATACGGCTCACGCCCAGCGTGCAGCTCACCATCCGGCTCATGAAGATCATTCGTTCACCACAGGCCATGACAGCCTGGAGTGAAAACCTCAGGAGACAAGGTGTGACGATTGGATTTGTCCCGACGATGGGCGCATTGCATGATGGCCATCGGGCGCTGATCCGAGAAGCGCGGTTGCGATGCGATGCGCTCGTTGTCAGTATCTTTGTGAACCCCACGCAGTTCGGCCAACAGGAAGATTTGACCAAGTACCCACGTGCTCTTTCGCAGGATCGAGCCCTGTGCCGAAAAGAAGAGGTTGATGTCTGTTTTGAGCCGACCGTTCAGGCGATGTACCCGAACGGATTTCAAACCGTGGTCACACTTCCGACAGTCGCACGCCGGTGGGAAGGGGAGATACGTCCTCATCATTTTCCCGGTGTTGCGACCGTTGTGACGAAGCTTTTTGGAATTGTCCGTCCTCAGGTCGCGCTCTTTGGGCAGAAAGATTTCCAGCAATCGGCACTCGTCCGGCAGTTGGTAAAGGACTTGAACCTTGGTCTGGAGATTGTCGTGCATCCTACCGTGCGCGAAGCGGATGGGCTGGCGATGAGCTCACGCAATGTCTATCTGAGTCGTGTTGCTTGGCGCGGTGCGGATAGGATCCGTTCGGCTTATCGACAATCTTCTGGTTACCCTGCCTCGGCGGTCTTCCAAATAGAGCGAGGCGTCTTTAGCAGGATGCGGAAACAGTCCGCCAGCGGCGTTCCCTGCCTTGCCGAAGCACTTTGCGCAGGCAGGTCGCATCGCTTGCCTCGCAAAGTCGGCGAAGCGGGCTCAGAGGCTCAACGTACGGTCTGGGCAAACGCCTATTCACACAAGCGATAGGTGGGCGGGTGAAAAAAGTCTACGATTCGTCTCTTTGCTCGCTGCGGCCTTGCTGGACAGCCTTTTTGCGCATCCTGCATGGCTGTTCAGCGTTGTCCCAAACCTCGATATCTGCGACGGCGCTAGAGGTCAAAATGAGTTTTTCCGCAGCCTGTTAGGCGAGAAGATTAGGATGGAGGCTTTGGCCCACCAGCAAGCTGAGGATGACCTGGCTAAGGCGGTTCTTATCATCTGCCACCATTTCGAGAAATCGGATGCCCATCGATTCCGGTCGCGAAGAACACACCATGGCCGTCCCAATCTTAATCGGTTCTTCATTGGAAGCCGGTTTGATGACCAGCTCGATAAACGAGCCCTGAGGCAAGGTTGCCGTCGTCTCGAGCGTGCAACCTCCCATGGAGATATCCGTCACGCGATTGTCCATCCGCCTGGCGTTCTCTGCGAGCAGGTTGGCTCTGAACGACACTGGGAGTCGTTTGTATTGCCGGCGATCCGAGACGGAGGGCTGGGCTGGACGCTGAGCCCGATAGACACGGAAGCGCGCCGTGCAGAGTTGGCACCGGAATGAGAACATCCTGAAGCGATTCAAGATTCGCTCGACGGTTCCCTCG
>JACRQB010000090.1 GCA_016222925.1 Nitrospirota bacterium
CGTCAAGGAGTGGGAAAGGCCCTCATCCACGAAATTGAACGAGCCACGACCGATGCCCACAAATTTTACGCCTGCACCATGCTGCGCACAGCCAGAAACATTCAGTTCTTCATGAACCTCGGTTACAAAGCTGAAACGATTCTTCCCAATCATTATGACCATCTCGACTTGATCTGCTTCGCAAAATATCGTTGAGCCGCGTCTCTTGAAGCAAGGACGTCCTCCCGCAACGCCGACATACCCAAGGCCCCCTCTTAACCAATGCCGCCGCCAATAGAACTACGGCGTCTTCGCGCAACGGAACCCATAGCCGAAGTGCCGGTTCATCGGTTGCGCGTTGAATCGGTGCGCAGACCGCAGGAATTCAGACACGTAGAGCCAGGACCCTCCGCGAACCACCTTCTCATCGCCCTTCCCCGGCCCGATGGGGTTCTTTTCCGGACCTTTCTTGTACGAATCAAGTTCGTACCAATCAAACACCCATTCCCAGGCGTTCCCGGCCATGTCATAGATCCCGTAGGGACTCTTCCCTGCCTCGAACGATCCAACCGGGGCTAAGGCGAGGTGGTCATCCCACTCCTTTCTCCCGTAATTGGCATGGAGTCGACTTGGAGCTTCATTGCCCCAGGGATAGATCCGTCCATCTGTTCCCCGCGCAGCTTTTTCCCACTCCGCCTCGGTCGGCAGACGCTTGCCGGCCCATTTGCAATAATTGACGGCATCCTCCCAACTCACATTGACGACCGGGCGTCTCTGATGTTGCGGCTGATTCATCGTGCTCCAGTCCGGAGGCTCCTCCATGTCAGTCGCCTCCAAGTACCTGGCATACTGCCCAACCGTCACTTCATATTTGTCCATATAGAAGGCATTGAGATAGATCTGCCGAACGGGTTTCTCGTCGTCTCCGAGATTACTACCCCGCATAAACTTCCCCGCCGGCACCAGCACCATCTGCATATCAAGCGAATCGGTCTCTGCCAAAGCTCCTCTCGATCCGGCGGATGTCATATTTTTCGATGCAGCGGATCGTGCTCGTGGAAGTTTCGCCTGCAGCTGTTGATACAGCGGCTGTTGATCATTATTGATGCCCAGCTCATCGGCGTTATGCAGGGCTTCTTCCGCCTGCTTCATTTTTCCGCTGGTCAATAGGCCCTTCGCGTCGTTCAGGAGCCGCCATGCCGTCATTTCATCCCGCAACCGCCACACTTTCGCTTTAGTCTTGGGTAAATAGGATTTTGTCCCGGATTTAGCATCCAGCTCCAAGGCGCTCTCGTAATGTTGCTCCGCACAGGCCCAGGATTCTAGGCCTCGGCAAGCCTCGGCCAGATTGAAATGAGCCTGGATATTGGACGGATCTTTTAGGATGCCGGCCTCCAGCGCTGCCCGCGCCTCCACATACTGTTTATTCTTTAACAGGGTTTCCCCTTTGGAAAATTCCTGCTCCCCGCCGGCTGCATGCGTAACAGCCCCATGAGCGATGAAAAGGCACAACAAGGTCATCCCCGCCAACACATATCTCATAAGAAGCCCCCTTCCCCGTTCTGACTGATCGCTCTGTGAATTCGGCCTCGCCTGCCCACAAAGGTCACAAACCTGGCAAACTTACCGAGAAACACGTACAAGTTTAGTGCCTGACCGTAGCGATACTGTTGTCTCTCCTCTAAGAAGCCTGGTCCTTGGTCCGCATCTGTGCTCGTGGTGCGAGCACCGACCATCTTTCTCCTCTCCTGCTCCTAAACAGGCGGACAGGTGGGCATTCCGGTGGCAACGTAGCGCACACCAACTAATCGGAGGCCCCTCAGCATGCATCACCGAGGTACCTATTGAATGCGCTCGACCAGTTACGAGCGCATTATGGTGCCACCGGAATGCCCACCTGCCCGCCTGTACCCCCCTCACACCCATTCCGGCGCCTCCTCTTTCCTCACCTCTTCCCCAGCGAACAGACTATAGAGCGCGGGCAATACAACCAGCGTCAGCGCCGTCGACGTGAAGAGTCCGCCGATGACGACACTGGCGAGCGGCCGCTGGACCTCCGCCCCAATTCCTTGCGCCAGTGCCAGCGGCAGCAGTCCAAGCAACGTGGTCATCATGGTCATCACGACAGGGCGGAGACGGAGACGGCAGCCGGCCAGAATCGCTTCGTCGATCTGTTGTCCTTCATGGCGCAGCTGGTTGATGCAAGAGACCAGCACGATCCCGTTCCCCACGGCCAGTCCAAACAGCTCGATAAAGCCGATGGACGCCGGCACGCTCAGATACTGTCCGCTCAGCCAGAGCGACACGACGCCTCCGATCAACGCGAACGGCAGGTTGATAATGATCATGGTCGCGTATCGCAGAGAATGGAAGGCCCAGAAGAGGAGAAAGAACACCAGGCCCAGGGTGATCGGGACCACGATCATCAACCGCGCGTTGGCCCGTTCCATATTTTCGAACGCCCCGCCCCATACGACGGTATACCCTTCCGGTAAGCGGAGCTGTGCTGCGATCTTCGCGCGCCCCTCATCCACCACACCACCGATGTCCCGGCCCACGACATTGAAGCCGATGTAGATGCGGCGCTTCACATGCTCTCGACTGATACGAGCTGGCCCTTCACGCATATCGATCTTGGCCAGGTCACTCATGGGAATGAGCGCTCCGGAAGGAGACTTCACGCGGATTTCTCCGATGGCGGCAACACTGTTCCGGTACGGTTCAGGAAATCTCAGGGTGAGCTGAAACCGGCGCTCACCTTCATAGACCTGCGTCGCCGCCTTCCCAGCAATCGCGGTGGTGATGATCTCCTGCACGTCGGCCACGTTGATGCCGAAGCGGGCAATCTTCTGCCGATCGATGTCGATAATGAGGTAGGGCTGTCCAGCGACCTGTTCGACCTTGATATCTTTGACGCCGTTGATTTGTTGTACCAGGACCGCAATCTCTTGCGCTTTGTCGCGGAGCACATCGAGATCGTCTCCGAACAGCTTGATGGCGCATTCGGTCCTGATGCCGGAGATCAATTCGTCCACCCGTTCCTGGATCGGCTGGCTCATGAGGACGGAGATGCCGGGAATCTCCGCCAGTTTTTTCCGAATGACGTCGGTCAATCCCGATTGAGTCTTCGCTGTCTTCCAGGTACTTCGGTCGTGGAGGGAGACAATCGGATCGCTCTCGTAGAGATCTTCTGGGTGGTAGGGAATTTCCGCTCGGCCGATCCTGCTCACCGCCACCTTCACTTCAGGAAACTCCAACATGGCTTTTTGGGTCTGCTTCTCCAACTCGATGGACTCCGGCAGCGACACACTCGGCAGCTTCACGACTTGGGGGGTCAGGGACCCTTCCTCAAGAAGTGGAATGAATTCCCGTCCCACGAATGGAACGAGGGCAAGGCTGCACAGCACGATCGCTGTTGAACTCGTCAGGATGAGGCCGCGGTGCCGGAGCGTCCATTGCAACACCGGCAGATAGCCCTGTTTCATCCAGAGCGTCACGCGCGTCTCTTTAGGATGGTCTCCACGCAAGAGGAGAGACGCGAGCACCGGTGACAGAGTCAGCGTCACCACAACCGAGACTAAGAGTGCGATCACCAGCGTATAGGCCAGCGGCGCAAACATCTTGCCTTCCATTCCTTGCAGCGTCATGAGCGGCAGGAAGACGACGCTGATGATCAGAATGCCGAACAGGATGGGTCGACCGACTTCCTTCGTGGCATGGAGAATGACGCTGAACCTGCTTTCCTGCGACGCGCCGCTGTGTTGGGCGAGATGCCGATAGGCGTTTTCCACGACGACCAGGGACCCGTCGGCGATCTCGCCAACGGCGATCGCCAGCCCACCAAGCGTCATCAAGTTGGCCGAGAGCCCGAACCGCTCCATCACGATAAAGGTCACGAGCGGAGTGACGATCAACGTCACCGTGACAATGATGGCGCTGCGGACATGGCCCAGGAAGAAAAAGAAGACGAAGACCACCAGCACAATGCCCTCGATCAACGCATCGCGTACCGTGTGAATGGCGGCATTCACCAACTCAATGCGATCGTAAAAAGGGATCAGCCTTGTGCCTCCTGGAAGAATATTACTCTGGTGCAAATCCTCTACCTTCGTCTTAACCGCCTCAACCACCTGACGGGCATTGCCTCCGCGAATCATGAGCACTGTTCCTATCACGACTTCCCGCTCCCCATTGAGGACCACCGCGCCATGGCGAACGGCGTGGCCGATGCCCACGTCAGCGACATCCCGGACGAACACTGGCGTACCACCGACCTCTTTCACAATGATGGATTCGATATCACCCACGGTCCTGATCAGCCCAAGCCCTCGAACAATCGAGCGTTCGGCGTGTCGCTCCAGCACGTTGCCGCCGACATTAGCGTTGTTCTTCACCACTGCCTCGTAGATTTGTTGCAGCGTCAGGTCGAACTTGCGCAGCTTGGCCGGATCGAATGGTGCGCTGATCCGTCAACTCGGCCTCGACCGTCTTCGCGTCAGTCGCGGTCGCATGAGGCCCTTCGAGATAATAGTGAAAGACTTCGCCCAGCCCCGTTGTGACGGGAGCCATCACTGGTTCGAGCCCCTCCGGTAACCGATCTTTCGCCGCCATGATCCGTTCGAGGACCAACTGGCGGGCAAAGTACATATCCACGTCGTCATTGAACACGACTGTGATTTGGGATAGCGCAAATTTTGAAAGTGACCGAATCTCCGCTAGTCCAGGCAACCCGGTCATCTGAAGTTCGAGCGGATAGGTGATGAACCGCTCAACTTCAACCGGCGAGAGGCCGGCCGCTTCGGTCAGTATCTGTACTTGGATGTTCGTCACATCGGGGTAGGCATCAATTGGAATTGACTCAAAGGCAATCACACCGACGACGGACAGCAGACAGGCCAGACCCAGGACCAGTATTCGCTGCCGCAGTGAGAATTCCAGAAGCGAGACGATCATAGCGATGGCTCGATCTTGTGCCGTTCCATTTCGGACTTGAGGGCAAAGGAGCCTTTCGTCACAACCTGCTCGCCGGCCTTCACTCCCTCCAGCACCCTGATCACGTCTCCCTCTTCATTCCCCAACTTGATTGGCCGTGGCTCGAAAACGCCGGGCTCCCGTTGAACGAATACCATCTTACCGGCAGGCCCATCCTGGACAGCCTCTAGCGGAACGCTCAGCACGTCCGAACTTGGAGTTGCCAACACGCTGATGATGGCGAACATTTCCGGCTTCAACAGTCGATCGGGGTTCGGCACGGTGACCCGGAGGCTCATGGTTCGGGTTGCGGGATCAAGCACGTCTCCGACATAGGTGATGGTCCCGCTGAAGATCGCATGGGGATAGGCGGCCAGAACCACATTCACCCTCTGGTCCTTGCGGATGAATCGCACATCCTTTTCCGGCACGTTGCCGATCACCCACACATCCGTAAGATTGGCCACGGTGAACAGCTTTTGTTCCGTCTCGACCACTTCTCCCCGCGTGATGTTGCGGGTGATGACCCGCCCATCGAACGGCGCACGTAAAGGCATGTTGGCCTTAATCGTCAATTCCCGCTCCAGCCTGCCGATCTCCTCCAGTGGCACACCAAGCAGTTCGAGACGGTTTTTGGCCTCCCGCAGTTCAGCTCGCGCCGTCTTCATGGCAGCCTCGCGTCGTTGCAGTTCAGCGAGGCTGACAGCCTTGTTTTCGTACAGATCCTTGGCACGGAGATGCGCTAACTCCGCTTCATGGAGCCTTGCCCCAGCCTTGAGATA
>JACRQB010000171.1 GCA_016222925.1 Nitrospirota bacterium
AACTGAGGGTTGCTCTCAGACCGCACATACTCCACCTTGATCGGCACGACGGCATGCCACGCCTTTTCCAGATCGACAAGCGATTGCAGCAACAGCTTTTTAATGATCCGCAGTTGGACGGGCGTGAAGTCTCGCCCCTCAGGCTTCACGTGGGTCTGCCCCTTGCCCCCAAAAAAATAGTCCACGATCAGGTAGACAAGGAACGCGTCCATCACGAAGAGTGCGCTACCCCGTAATGGCGCCATATGAAACACGTTCAACGATGAAGGCATCGGAACCTTTTTCAAAAACTCACCGAATTTGATCACCTGCGTCCCGACGACGGCAAAGTCAATGGCCTCCCGAAACATGCCGGTCCAGACAACTGATTGGCGGCGAATGAATCGATCGTTGATCATCTCCATGGTCGGCATTCGCCCACGGATGATTCGCTCCTGATTGAACAGATCGTATCCCTTGACACCCGTTGCTTCCTGGGCAGCTTCCTTCGGAGCCGTGTCTACCTCACCGGAGACAACACCCTTTAACAGCGCATCGATTTCGTCTTGCGAGAGAATCTTTTCCATAGTGCCCGCTGTTACTGAACGACAAATTCCGTGAAATAGGCCGACCGGACTCCTGGTTTCTTCAGAAGGCCGTTGATGCGCTGCGTAATTTCATCGCGCAGCTGGAATTTTCCCTGAGTCGTTCTCACCGCATTGACGTCCTTGCTGCTGAGCAAGACGAGGACCGCATCTCGCATCTGAGGGATGCGGGTGGAGAGCTCAGCAGAGACCGCTTCGCTCTCCGCCTCGAGCTTGAGGGTCAACTTCAAATACCGAACCTCTTGAGGGTCTGCAAGATTGACAATGAAGGGATCCAAGTCGAACATGACGCCGGCCGAAGCGGCCTGGCCATGTTTTCCACCGGCCTCGCTCTTCGACTCGGCCTTGACCTCCGCGTCGGCTTTATGATCCTCTGAACTCTCGGCCCCTGTACTTGCTCCTCCCAGGAATTTCACCGCCACAAACGCCCCGCCGACACCGAAGACCAAGGCAACAACCGATACAATCATGACCAGTTTGATGGGGAACGCCGGAGCGGGGGCCGCTGCGGGAGCTTTTTCGTCACCTGCGGCTGCATCTGCCATACATCCTCCTCGATTGACTCGTTGGCCCGGTGCGGAGACTGCAATGCATATGCCACTACGCGTTGCGGCTCATCGATAACAGAAATCACGAATCACCATATCTGGCGCACACTCTCATACGACCAGCGCCGCACACGACAGGGCGCAGGAGATGAGAGGGCGGAGTGAAGGAGAGGAAGGCTGGGAGCGATCGTCGCTCCCAGCCCTACCGCGAAAGAACGGATCTACCGTTTCAGATTGACCAATTCCTGTAATATTTCGTCGGACGTGGTGATCACGCGCGAGTTCGCCTGGAAACCGCGCTGCGCAGCGATCATATCGATAAAACTTTCACCGAGATCGACATTCGACAATTCCAACGAATTGGATAACACCCGCCCAAGCCCCGCACTGTCCGGGGTTCCCGTGACCGGTTGGCCGGAATTCCCGGACTGCGCAAAGGTGTTTTTACCGGTCCTCGTCAACCCAATGGGATCCGGAAAACGCGCAAGCACCACTTGCGCCAATGCGCGCAGCTGACCGTTCGAGAACCTGCCGTTGATGATGCCGTTCGCATCGACCGAAAAGGCTTGGAGCGAGCCGGCGGCAAAACCATCCTGTGTTTGCTGCACAAGAGCCGACGTCGATCCGAATTGCGTCGTCCCATCAAGCCCGCTCCCGCCGTCGGTCGTCACGCTGGAACCGAAATTCATAGCGAGCAACTGGTCCGGCGTCGCGCCGACAAAGTCGATCTGTAGCTGTCCCGGCGCTGTGCCGGACGTACCGGCGGCGGTCCCCGTATCGTACCGAATCACCGTGCTCTCTCGATCCAACGTCCCGTTCGTCCCGAACGTCAAGGTACCGGACCCGACCCGAACGATGCCTAAGCTGGTGTCGATATTGCTCGAATGGTAGTTCGCCGTCACCACGTCGCTCGCCGCCGTCACCGTATTATAATTCCAACTATTGGCGCCTACTTTCGTGAAGTATGTCGTCAGCAAATGGCTATTGCCCAATGTATCGAAGACCGTCATGGACGTCGAAAAATTTGAGGTAGCGGGTGGGTCGGAAATCAGAAAGTCCGTCCCGGTCGTCGACGTCGGCGCCAGCAGATTGAGATTGGCCCCCAACGTATCGCCGCCGTTCGCCGTCACCACCACCGTTCCGGTGCCGGTCGTGGAATTGTTCGTCGTGCCCGTCATGCCGGATGCAAAGGTAAAGATATTGGAGGCATTGACCGACGCGGTGAATCCCGCGTAGGCGGCGGCTTTAAAGGGATCGTTGGGAACCAGCGCGCGCACGGCGTTTTGAACCGCCGTGGCAAGCGCCGAGCCGGTCAACCCGTTCGCCACTGTGATCGTCCGAGCCCCGTCGCCGTTCAGATTGATATTGAATGAATTGTTACCGGCTGCGGTGGTGGTCACCGACGCCGCAGACGCCACAATGTTGCCGCGCACGCCCATCAGCGCAGTCGCTGAGTTCAGGTTGGCGGCGACGAAGGCCGTGGTCGTGGCCCGCGGCGACGCGGTGGTGGAAGGCAACGCGACATCGCCGATCGTGCCGGTGATGGTGCCGGCGGTGTCGGCCAGAAAACCCTGCAATTTGAATCCTGTAGGATCGACCACATTATTGTTCTTATCGAGCCGGAACAGACCGGCACGAGAATAGAAGGTGGCATTCTGCGCATCTTTCACGATGAAAAAGCCGTTGCCGTCGATGGCCAAATCCAGGACATTGGACGACGTCGACAATGATCCTTGAGAGAAATTCCCCTGCACGGACGTAAGCGACACGCCGATCCCGGTCTGCACCGCACCCGACCCGCCTGAAATCGACGAACTGATCAAGTCCGCAAACGTCGCCTTGCTCCCCTTGAAGCCGACGGTGCTGAGATTGGCAATATTGTTGCCGATGACGGAGAGCGCCGTACCATTGGCGTTGAGTCCGCTGACTCCGGCAAACAAT
>JACRQB010000183.1 GCA_016222925.1 Nitrospirota bacterium
AGGCCGCCCACTTCGGCCACGTCGATCTCCTGCATCACGCTCGCTTTAAAGGCTGCCGTGGAATAGGGCCTCACGATGCCGGTTGTACCGAGAATGGAGATACCCCCTAAGAGGCCGAGACGGGCGTTGGTGGTCTGCTTGGCCATCTCCTCGCCACCCGGCACAGCGATCGTCACGACTGCGCCGGCATAGGGACTGCCGGCAAGTTCTTCTTCGACCATCTCCGTAATGTTCCGCCTCGGAACCGGATTGATCGCAGGACCACCGATCTCCAGTCCTAATCCAGCCTTTGTCACTCGAGCCACACCATGGCCCCCTCTGATCTCAACTCCTGGTTCGGTACTGAGTTCAACTTCGGCAATCAACTCAGCTCCATGCGTGCAATCGGGGTCATCGCCGGCGTCCTTGATGATGCTGCACATCACACGGCTTGCGACGCGCTCGCACCGGGCGAGCACAAACGTGACACGCGACCTATTCGGCAAGGTCGTTTCAATCTCAGACAGCATGACACCCTTCACTAAGCAGCGCGCCGCTGCCTTGGCGGCCGCTGCGGCGCACGCGCCGGTAGTGAACCCGGTGCGCAGCCCCTTTCGTTTGTTCGGTGGGACAGCCTTCTCCATCGGTCATGTCGTTGCACATTCATTCGCCGGATGGCCGAACCGCTCGCGGACTTGCGCCGCACGCTCAGAATTATAGTTTTCGGGTCGAGCCTGGTTCGTTCCTCTGAACGAAACACGACAGATCAGATCCCCTCTGAGTCCAGAAAGCTCAAGTGTCGCATTGCCCTCGGTCGGCTGCGTATAGCGAAGTGTGCAGCCGTTTTCGATCTTGAGGTGCACATGCGTCTGCCCTTCTTCGCCAAGCGTGGTCCACTCAGTTCCTTGCCGCAACGTGAGCAGCCCATGGACTTCGGCAATCGCGTCGGACGAACGGACAATGATGCTCGTCTCCCCAAACCTGAGCGCGGCTTCGAGTGCCAAGAGAATCTGATCTCGGCTGGTCATGCGGATTTCTTCGGCATATTGAAGAACGACTCCGCGTTTTCGTTCCCCACAGGGATTCCGGCAACCGCCAGATCGTCGAGCAACAGCTGGTTCACGGCGCCATCGCCTGCCATGAAGGCCTGCGCAAACTCGCCGCGCGAGAGTTCCTGGCGGAGAATGGCTCGGACATGAGGAACCCGGTCGAGATGGCCAACTTCGGGAACCGCCGCGATTCTCACGTCGCCACATGCCGAGGGAACCTGCCTCCTCACAAATTCATCCGGGAGAAAGTACTCCGCCGAGGCGCGCAACCAAATGAGCAGCGTCTGGGAAAGCGCCGATGCGAAGCAGGTGGCATTGAGGAAGCCAAGCGCAGCGGTGATCCCAGTGTCCGTCGCAAGAATGAGCGTGCGGCCCGATTCCCCCTTTCGCGGAAACAACTTGCCCCAGGGGCCACTAAAGGAGATAGCCGCGCCCGCTGAGAGACCGTGGATGAACCCGGAACCCGGTCCATTGGGAATACGCTTTACGGCAAGCTGAAAACGACGTTGCTCCGCATCGTTCGTAATGAATGAATAGGCTCGCTTGATGGCCTTACCACTCGGCAAGGTAAGCCGACTGTCGAGAATGAGGTACTGTCCACCGACAAACCCCAAGGGCTCAGTCGCGCATAGATCGAGCAGCAAGGTATCAGGCCCCAACCGCTCGGTGCTCATCACTCGGGCACTCTTTGCAATAGCCATCGCTACTCCGACGGATAGATCTCGTGGACGAAGTCGTGCATCTCATCTAAGTCGCGGTAGAGATGCGTGAGTCCCTCGATCTGATGCGCCAGGTCAAGGTCGACCTTCTTCGTGAGCACTACCAGCGTGCGCAGATAGGGCAGCTTCGGATCGTCTGAACGAGTGGCGGACACACGCTGTTCAAGCGCAGCCACCGCAGTCTCATAAAATTGCTTGAGCGTAGCCAGATCCTTTGCCCCGCACATGGAGCGAATCGGCCCCGGTTGATCGGCCCCGGCGCCCAGCTCAGCAAGCTCATGTTGCCGCTCAGCTTCGTTCCTCACCCCCAACACTTCCATCAAGCCCAACCGAAGCCCTGCGATTTCATGACACGCCATCGTGAATCCTCCGTTACTGCATGATATTGTCGACCAGGCGACTGACGAGCCGATCGCCAAGCAAATGCTCCTCGACCAACTCCGTCGCATCCGTTTCTTTCACGCCGCGGTACCAAATACCGTCGGGATACACCGCGACCGTCGGCCCCTCTCCACAACGACCCATGCAGGAAGTCTTCGTCACGCGAATATCTTTCTCGCGGCCGGTTTGTTTCAGCAGACGCCGCAATGTCGTGATCAACGCAATGCTGCCGGCGTCCGCACAGTCGGCGTTGCCGCAGACCAACACATGTTTGGCAAGCGGACGATGGGCATGCGCATGCGGCATGGCCTGCGCATGGGTAAATCCATGGCGCAAACTCCAGAGCAAGGCATTGAGACCACCGACATTCTGTGTCACGCCGGACACCGGGACACGATATTGACAGGTATCGCAGGGGAGCGGTCGTTCCCCGTCCGTCGCTTCGGTCAAACGCTCATCCAGCAACTTCAGCAGACGATCGTCGGCTCCCAAGTGAGGTGCAAGTTCAGTCTTGATCCAGGGATACCGAGCCTGAAACGACACGGCTTGTTCCCGAATCGTGGATATCAGCCGTCCACCGAAGAGAAAGTATGGAACGACCACGATTCGTTCAGGACGGGCGCGCGCGACCCATTCTACCGTCTCCTCAAACAAGGGCTTCGCGACACCAATGAAACAAGGCACCACCCATCCGATCTCGCGGCCTTCGGCAATGAGGCGGACAACTTTGCAAAAGTCACCGTTCGCGTCCGGGTCGCTTGAACCACGGCCCACGACCACGACGGCGGTCTTCGAGGCCTCGCGGGCGCCTTTCAGCGCCGCCCGTGCCCGCTCAAAGGCCAACTCCACGAGATTGGGATGGACGCCCAAGGCATTGGTCACGGTAAAACGAACATTGGGGAACTCCTGCCGTACCTGCGAAAGCGCAAGAGGAATATCGTTCTTCACATGCCCGGCAGCAAAGAGAAACAACGGCAGCACGACCACGCAATCCACCCGCTGAGCCAAACTGCGGAGAGCGGTGACTAAGGATGGACGGGCCAGCTCCACATAGCCGTGTGCGACATCGATATCAAGGCGCGCCGCGCGATAGGCAGCGACCAACCCCTCGAATTCAGCATTCGCGCCGGGGTCGCGGCTCCCGTGGCCGACCATGAGCAGCCCTGTGCTCATGCCGATTGTCCCGAATTGTGTGATATGGAAAGGGCAATATTGTTGGGATCAGTCGCCCGCTGATCCCATAACGCCGAGGGCATAAAAAAACCTCCGTTCCCATGCGTGGAACAAGAGGTCACATGCCAAATCAGGCAGGAGAGCTCCTCCGTTACCACGCGGAGAAACAGTTATGTGGCCACCTCGGATAGGTCTCCTGGCTCATGGGTTCAGAAGGCTTGGCCTTCACCGCGTCCCCCGGCCTTCCCCAACACGTTCGTTGAGTGGCTTACATCGGGGTCGCTTCCCACTTACAGTGGCGGGACCGCGCCGGTTTTTCACCGGACTTCCCTGTTATGCCCTTTCAGGCATCCGAGAGGCTATTTCAGTTCTGTCGTGCGCTACATACCGTAGTGGGACTACGCTGTCAATCTTAAATAACGGCGTACAAGACAACTTTTGCTTCGACGATCAAAAGAAATCGGTGCTGTTCTTAAGAGACTCGTCGATGAAAACATCTCGCGCCTCACCGTGATACGGTACGTAGAGTGTGCCATGCGACGTTAGATCGGCAGATCGTAATTAATCCGTACACCGCCGAAGATTGAGCGAATCGGCGTGCCGAAAAACAGGGTCTCTTCGTATTTCTCATTGAAGATGTTGTCCAGACGGAGATAGGCCTGCATGTACTTCGTCACGTCATAGCTCGCGGACAAATTCCAGACCACAAACGATGGAGTCGGATTACCATTCCCTACATTGCCGAACCGTTCGCCGACATAACGCCCCTCCAGATTGGCTCGCAAACTTTCTATAGGTTGATAACTGAGGACTGTCGAAATTTGATGGAGCGGCCACTTGGGAAGACGCGAATCCGATCCACTGCTGATATCCCGCGTCGCTGCATACGTATACTGGATGTGCAGGTCCAAACTCTTAATCCAAGGGCCATCACGATAAAGTTTCAACTTGGTGCTCACTTCCACACCTTCCGCTTTGGCTAACCCGACGTTCTGCGCACAAAATCCAAACGAGCCAGGAGCCGTACACTCAGCTGGATCAAACACCGACAAAATCAGATTTCGGTAGCGGGTCCAAAAGTAGCCGACGCTGATGCTCCCTCGATCATTGGGCAATGCCTGTTCGATGGCCACATCGAGCGCTTGGCTCTTTTCAGGTTTTAAATTTGGGTTGCCGAATCCAGGGAAAAATAGTTCATTGATCGTCGGAGCTCGAAATCCCGTCGCATAACTGCCTCGTAGTTTCGTACCAGTTTCCCGATGGAGATATCCTCCTGTGACTCGGTAGGTGGTGGCGCTGCCAAACGCATTATACTCATCCTGTCGGATACCTGCGGTTCCAAATACTCGGTCCCAAAGGTTCAGCTGTGCTTCTCCAAACCCTGCATGGCTACTGACGGATCTGTTCTCGAATACCGTCGTGTTTGTGAGGAGATCGCGATTGTCTCCCCTCTGTTCTCGAAACTGATACCCTGCCGTTACGGATAACGGTTTCCCGATTTGAATATTGTGCTGCCATTCGAGTCGATTACTGGTTGTTTCAATCTGAGATCTGAAGGGGAAGCCGATCAGTCCCGTGGTTCCGGTCACAAGATTACGTTCCACTGTGCCGCCGTCACTTGCAAGATTCTCAGTCGCCCGTGACAAGGTCAGTTTCTGTGACCACCAGGCGGTAATCGGCTGGGCATAGTTTCCTGCAAAGACGTATTGAGTATTCCTTGATCTGGCACCAAATACATCAGCCGGATCGGACGCGAAGGTCGTGGAATTAAACCCAAAGCCGTCGAAATTCACGATGCCATCCAACCAGCGAAAACTAAATTCCAGCCGACCATCCTTCGGTAGGTCCGCTCCCAGCCGAACCGACCCTTGCCAGTTGTGATAGCCATCACGCTCGGCCGCGCCACGCCGATAGTTGATGGCTGAAAAGCCAGCCGTATCCAAACGCGTGATCGATCCAGAAAAATCAATGGGGCCTTTCTTACCGGACAGGCTGCCTCCTTCTCGAATGGTGTTAAACGATCCATACTCGACAAAGCCGGAGATGTTGGGTTTCTCTCGTCCACGCTTTGTTGTGATATTGATCACCCCGCCCATCGCATCTGATCCCCAGAGCATGCTCTGGCTCCCACGCAAGATTTCGATCCGTTCGATGTTATCCGACGTCAAGTTGGCGAAGTCGTAACTTCCGTCCGTGGCACTGTTGACGATCGCGCCATCAATCAAGACAAGCGTCTGCTGTGGCGTTCCTCCACGCATTCGTACCGAGTCCTCCGCTTTGAAAAACAGCCAGCCCCGATGCCCATCGAAGCGCTTCTGCGACGGTTCTTATTTTTCGCTGCTGCAGGTCTTCACCGGTAATCACTTCCACGGCGCTGGTGACTTGCTTGGCGGGGATTTCGGTCTTGGTTGCACTGATGACGACATCCGGAGCTTGGAGCTCCGGTTGGTCGGCCATAGCAACTTCTTGAGCCGATGTGGGAGAGACCCACGCGAAGGTCCATAGAACAAGGGCCCACACATAAAACACACGAGGAACAAAAAACCGCGACATGAAAACCTCCCTTTGACTCGAAGGGTGTCTATCGTCCAGGCAGCTGGGTCTCCTGACTCGCGGCTCATCGCTCCTCTGCGCCTTCCCATGTGCCGAGGCACACAGTGGCATCCGGCAGAGTCACTCCCCGCTTACAGTGGCGGCACCGTGATGGAGTTGCACCATCTTCCCCGTCGCTGACGGTATGACCTAACGAATCCCTCCCGAATGATTGTTCTGCACCAGACGACTTCTGCAGGAGAGCGGTGCATTCTCATCCTGCTCACTCAGATTGCCTTGGCCACTCCTCTTGGTGGCTCACCATCATCATAATCAGCCGGTGTGCTAATTCCGGATATAGTCGATCGAGTATCGTGAAGAGCGCGGCACCATGCGATCGAAATCCCAGTCGAACGTAAGGACCGCAGATCGCTCCGATGTATGCGTGAGTACTCGCATCCCGTCCTTCACAACCAAGCTCGGCGCCTTCCAGAAGTCCAATGTCTTTTCAGCACCGGTTCGGTTACAGACAATCAACGGGAGCCCTGTTTCGTGAGTCCGTTGCTCCCATTCCCCATTTGGACCGTGTAGGCCAGGCCCCCATGATGCCGGCGAGACAAACATCTGCGCACCTTCAAACTTCATGGCCCGGGCGATATTCGGCGTATAGACATCGGCGCAGATGAGCACCCCCACCTTAATGCCGTCACATTCGATTGGCACGGCAACGTCTCCTGGACTCGACCATGACAGCGAGTCGCTCAGCACGTTGATCTTACGATGTCTGCCGATGATTTCCCCTCCTGAATCAATCACGAATACGGTGTTGTAGAGCCGGGCCCCATCTCGCTCTGGGCACGAAAGAAAAACAGTCCGTCTCAACGTCCTCACCAATCGACAGACTTGCTGCATCCATGGGTCCGGCTGCGGCTGAATCCAATCAGTGCCGATCAACTGTGGAAACTGTAGTCCGCAGACGGCCAGCTCCGGTGTCACAATCCACTCCGCTCCCACCGACGCCGCATGTTTGATGGCCTCGATGATCAGATATCGATTGCGTTCCACGGCCCCCGGGACCGTCTCAAGATGGAGCAACGCAACCTTGCTCACACTCATCTTAATTCTCACCAGGCAACTGGCGACCGGGAAGCGTAATTCGAGGTAATCCAGTACTCGGATGTCGATCCACCAACACTCGGCAGCGGTACACAGATTCCAGCACTTCCGGTTCAATCACCTCGTCTGGGCCACCAAGTCGTACGATCTGTCCACGATCCAATAACAGAATTCTGTCGCAATATTGACTCACGAGATTCAAATCGTGAGACACAAGAACAACCGTTAAGCCACCCTCATCTCGTAACCGGCGTAACACCGAGCAGATTTCAACCTGATGTTGCAGATCCAGAAACGCGGTCGGTTCGTCCAACAGCAAGACTTTTTGAGTCTGGGCAAGCGCTCGAGCAATCACGGTCCGCTGCCGCTCGCCACCGGAAAGGTCAGTCACCGACCGGTGAGCCAAATGGACAATATCCATCGTCATCATCGCCTGTTCCGCGATAGCCATGTCTTCTCGGCTTTCCCATCCAAATCCACTACTAATCCATCGGTCTCGAGCCCGATGGGGAAAGCGCCCCATCAACACGCTTTCAGCTACGGTAAAGGGAAAGAGCATCTGCGTATCTTGCGGCACCACGCCAACCAGACAGGCGACTTCCCGCTGAGCCTTCG
>JACRQB010000184.1 GCA_016222925.1 Nitrospirota bacterium
ATTCGAAGACTTGACGATCATGGTTGGGCACGAGATCGACAAGTGAAGAGCCGGCCAACATCACGCTGATCGTCAAGCTGACCAAGCCGAAACTAATCCAGACTAAGGGGGTCACTTTCATGACTGAGTTCCGTTCATGGGTATCGCTTTTGGCTGTGTGTTCCGTGATCCGAAGATTTCAAGACTCGATCTAAACCACGGAACTGCCGCTTCTCCTGCTCATCGTCCTCGCACATCTTGCGGTCGCGCTTCCGGCGGGTGAGTAGTTCGCCCCCCCCCAGTACAGGTAGCGGATCAAAATGTCTCCATGCCGGCATCGAAACGAGGAAACTCGCGACGAGCGACCCACCACGGAGGATCCAGGCAACGAACCCCGCAGATAAGGCTATTCCCGAGAAGGAGGCAACTCGCCCGACGAGATGCGTCTGAGACTCTCCCTCTTGCACACCGCGCTCCAGATCCTCGGCCAGCCTGGTCAAACGCTCGGCAAGCTTGTGACCAACGGCGAGAACCTTTTTCGCTGGCAGTGAAAGCGGCTCAGCCGGTACTGTCCGTAGCTCCTGAACGACAGTATTCGGTTGCTCGTCCCTCGCAAACGTCCGATTCGCCATCACTGCTTTTGGCACCGGATCTTCAGTTGCTCTCACTCCCGACACATTGTTGACCGGTGCCTCCGTACTTATCGGCACAAAAGGCGATTGTATTGAAGGCGGGGCGATACCACCGCCAGTCCCAGAGTCCGAACCAGATCCGGAACCTGTGCCTCCAGAACCTCCGATTCCACCACCGCCGCTGCCACCGCTCCCGCCACCAGGCAGTGGGATGAACGGCGCCACGGTGAACGTAAATGTCGTCGCTCCAATCATGCCGCCAGCTCCATCACTGACCGTAAACGTGAAACTATCGCTCGTCGCAGCGGCACCACTATGGACAAACACCACACAGCCTGCATCGATCTCGGCTTGCGTAAACGTCGTGATCGCCACATCGGAAACAGTCGTCAATTCCAGTTACCCATTGAGAGGAGAAGCTATATAAGGGACGAAACCGACTGCTTCCACCTTTTTAGAGTTGCCTGAACACCGTCCGCGTAGCACCCGAAGCAACATTGCTGATCTGGCGCAATTGAACGTACTGAATCTTCATTATCCTGATTGACTCTTTCTAGAAAAAAACACAGTTGTGCCTTTTTAGATACAGTTATGTTGTAAAACGTGTCGTATATTATATTTCAATAACAATATCTTACACAGTATATCGCGCAGGCACATGAATTGCTTTGTGTCAAAACGAGATCATCATGTTTAAGCATTTGTCTCTATGAGGGAGGACTTGTGCGCAATCAACAAACTTTGGCATCGGCAGTAACCTGTTCTGGTGTGGGACTCCACTCTGGCCAGTCGGCGTCGATTACGCTGCGGCCCGCCCCCCCTGACACCGGCGTGGTTTTTGTCAATCGCAAAACGAACGTTGATGCGCATCTTTCGGCTTCCATTCAACATCGCGTCCCAACAGAATTGTGCACAGCCATCAGCGGCAATGGGTTCCACGTTCAGACCATTGAGCATCTGCTCTCGGCGCTGTCCGGTCTTCATGTCGACAATGCCTTTGTCGATGTATCGGCAAGCGAAGTTCCCGTCATGGATGGAAGCGCTGCGCCCTTCGTCCGGCTGATTCAATCCGTTGGTATTGTCCCCCAGAATCGGAAGCAGCCGTTTCTTAAGATTATGGCTCCGATCGAGGTGTCCGAGGGTTCGAAGCGTGTTCGGATCGAGCCGTCCCCCACCCCGAGGATCACCTACTCCATTCACTATGAACATCCTCTGATCAACACGCAGACCTATGCCTATGACTGCTCAGCCAGTGCGTTTGAGAATGAGATCGCCGAAGCCAGAACATTTGGGTTTCTGTACGAAGTCCAAGCCTTGTGGGCTCGCGGGCTCGGCAAAGGGGGAACCCTGGACAACACCATTGTCCTGTCGGATGATGGGGTCGTCAACGAATCCGGCCTCCGATTCGACGATGAGTTTGTCCGCCACAAGATCCTTGATCTGATCGGTGACTTTTCTCTTATGGGGATGCCCTTCATCGGTCACATTGTCGCAGACCGGTCAGGACATGCACTCCACACTCGGTTGGTTCAACAGATCCTGACCCAGCCAGAGAAGTGGGTGCTTCTCAACGCCGACCCCTCAGGAGAGGGAAAGCGATCGATCGCACACACGCTTCACCTTCATCCAGCTGTCGCACTTCAGGCTTCGTAGCAGTCTACAGAGATTAGTATCTGACGATTGCTGATCTTCTGGCAGGACGCGCTCTTTATTCCAACACATCGCAGTATGGTACGCCGGGAGTGAGTGGCCTCACCCCCGGCGCATCACATTGTTGCGGGGATTACTTCTTTTTCTTCTTTGCTGCTTTCTTTGTCGCCAAGAGTCTCACCCCCCTTCGCAGTATCACGTTAGGCCCGTTAACTGATCGCTACACCGCCTGAATCAACATATCGTCTAACGCCTCGAACGTATTGGGGCCAACTTTCCTAAACCGTTTGTCACGTTTGAGCGACGTGGCAATCGATGTCAGCGGCGTTTTCCCTTTGATCTGCAACCCACCTTCGATGAGACGCTGCACCAACTCTTTCGCATGCATGGAGCGGTTTGATTCACGGAGGATCTCATAGGCCGCTTGCGGGACGCTTTTCCCAACGTACTTACTTCGGCCAAGCAAAATTTCTCGCGATTGATCGGTCACGTCCATGACCTGTGAAGACCGAATGCCTCTGGAGTCGTCTGCGGGAATGATTTGATTGGAGAGACTGGCGAGCTTGGCCTTGTCGGCCTCGACACGATAGAGGGTTTCAGCAAGTTCGAGATATTTCTTAATCGTCGCAATTTCCTCATCCAACCGACGACGCTTCTTCTCCAAGTCCTGGAACCGACTCTTGTAGGCGTTAATCCGTTGTTCCAGCCCAACGAGAATGTCTCTTAATTCCTCCACAAGCACCTCTCGTAAAGCATGCTTGCTTTATAGCATTGCTTCTAATCTCTGTCAAGTTTCTTGATTGAAATAATATATTCGATCAATAAACATACTGTTGCACTCATGTAATCCTTGCCTGTGCATTGTAGGAAAGGCTTGTTTCTGTGAAAAGCACCAGCCCTCGCTCGATTCCATGCAGAGCATGCTACAATCTGGCGTGCTGATGCTTCATGATCACCTGTCCCACGACATCCTGCTCGACGCGGCGATTGCCGCCGGTAAAGAAGCGGGCGCCCTCCTCCGGACCTATGCGAGTTCTGGGTTCCGCATCGAGTATAAGAATCCAATCAATCTGGTGACGGACGCGGACCGTGCCGCTGAACAGTGTGTCATCGATCATATCCGGGCTCGCTTCCCCACCCATCGATTCCTAGCCGAGGAGCGTGGCCGTATTGAGGAGGTCCCGTCACCCTATCTCTGGGTCATCGACCCACTCGACGGCACCACGAATTTTGCTCACGGCTACCCCACCTACTGCGTCTCGATCGGCCTTGAGTATGAGGGGCGCTGTATTCTTGGCGTGATTGTCGACCCCTCGCGGGACGAACTCTTCACAGCCATTGAACATCGTGGCGCTCAGTTGAACGGTCACCTCATCCACGTATCCAAGACGGCGACACTCAACAGCAGCCTGCTGGTGACAGGCTTCGCGTACGACATCCGAGACACACCGCGCAACAACCTGGATCATTTTGCTAGGTTTGCACTCAAGGCACAGGGACTTCGGCGAACGGGCTCTGCGGCATTGGATCTCTGCTATGTGGCAGCAGGGCGCTTCGACGGGTTCTGGGAAGTCCAGCTCAATCCCTGGGATATGGCGGCTGGATCAGTCATTGTGAAAGAAGCCGGTGGGCGGCTGACCGATTTCAGCGGAAAGGATCTCTCCATCTACGGACAAGAGCTGGTCGCGAGCAATGGACAGATCCACGAGGCGATGCTCCAGGTTCTCAAGCAAGATGCTCCACGGACATGAACACACGAGAGAGGCGTGCCTCGTGAAGCTCCCCCACCAATGTACAACACGAGTGTGGATACGGTATGCTGTGAATGTCGATCAACCGGAGTCTTCGCATGGCGCGTGCCGTTCCTCCACCAGAACAACCGAACAACAGTCTTTCCGGTGATCAACCCGCTGATCCGGCCTGGGACGTGGAATTGCTCCGCGTGCTCGTCAGCCGGAAAGGGATACAAGTCGAAGCCCAATGGGCCATCCACCCTCAGTTGAAGCAGGACTTGCTGCCGGCCGAATGGCAGGAAGTGAAGGATCTCATGACACAGGTGACCGACATCGTCGGTAATCGCTTCTCCGAAGCTCTGGCGAATGTCGAGCCCATTCCTCCGGGCCATGCCTGATCGCTTCATCGCGCGACTTCTTTCTTCTCCACATCATCGAATCACCTGGGAGGTTCCTCATGGACTCGTATTACCATTCGCATGATCTTGGCAAGTTTGCTGACATCGGAAAAGGCAACAAAGCCCTGTGGGAGAAGTTCAAGAGTTACTACGACGCGGTGTTTGTGGAGGGTGCGCTGACGGAACGAGAGAAGGCGCTTATCGCCCTCGCCGTCGCTCATACCGTGCAATGTCCCTACTGCATCGATGCCTACACGCAGGCGTCACTGGAAAAAGGATCGAACGTGGAAGAAATGACGGAAGCCGTCCACGTCGCCTGTGCCATCCGCGGCGGCGCGTCGCTCGTGCACGGCGTACAGATGCGAACCGTGGCCGAGAAGCTGTCGATGTAG
>JACRQB010000185.1 GCA_016222925.1 Nitrospirota bacterium
AGAGGTGGCTCCGGTTGCTTGGACAGTGTCGCCAATTCCTTAAGTGGCGCCTGGCGGATTGCTGACTACGCGGCGGTCTGCCGTGTCGTCAGATTGTCACAATACACTCCATCGGGTGTCCGACCGTCAAGCGCCTGATGCGGTCGGATCTGATTGTAGAACGTCAGGTAGCGTCCCACGCCCTGGTGAGCTGCACTGACGGTGTCGTACGCGTGCAGGTAGACCTCCTCGTATTTGATGCTTCTCCACAACCGTTCCACGAACACGTTATCCCGCCAGCAGCCTTTGCCGTGCATGCTGATCTGAATCCCCTGGTCTTTCAAGAGTCCCGTGAACTCCTGGCTGGTGAACTGACACCCTTGGTCGGTGTTGAAGATCTCGGGACAGCCATACTGCGTGATCGCCTCCCGCACCGCATCGAGGCAGAAGTCTGTGGTTAGCGTATTAGAGAGCCGCCAGGCCAACACGCGACGACTCGCCCAGTCCAGAATGGCAATCAGATACACGAAGCCCCGGCGCATCGGAATATAGGTGATATCAGCCGCCCAGACCTGATTGGGCCGTGAGATCGCCAGGTTGCGCAAGAGATAGGGGTAGATCTGATGGCCAGATTGGCGACGGCTCAGAGCCGGCTTGCGATACAGGGCCTCAATCCCCATACGGCGCATCAGGGTGGCCACCTGGCGTCGACCAATGGCGCGGCCCTCCTGCCGCAAGAGATCGCGCAGCATGCGCGCTCCCGCAAAGGGATACTGCAGATGCAGCTCATCGATCCGCCGCATCAACGCCAGCGTGGGCTCGGAGACCGGCGTCGGCTGGTCATAGGCGGTCGAGCGGGCCAGCTGCAGGAGTTGGCATTGCCGCACGACCGGCAAGGGGTGCGTACGGTCGATCATCGTCTTGCGCTCAGCAAGCCGGCCTTGATGAGCGCCCCTTCTAAAAAATCGTTCTCCAGCGCCAGTTGGCCGATCTTGGCGTGGAGGGGCTTGAGATCCGGCGTCTCTGATGATGGTCTAGCGCCGCCAAACACGTCCGCAGCTCGGGCCAGCAGCTGTTGCTTCCATTCCGTGATCTGGGTGGGATGGACACGGAAGTGCTCAGCCAATTCCGCCAACGTTTTGTCCCCTTTCACGGCGGCCAACGCCACCTGTGCCTTGAAGGTCGCTCCGTGATTCCGTCGTGTTCTCTTCATTGCCTCGCTCCTTTGGTTCGCCACCATCTGGTGGCGTTCGTGAAGCCAGGCTCCCACTTATCACACTGTCTGATTTTCCGGAGCCCCCTCTAAGCTAATTAAAATGAAAAAGGAAGACTTTGCGCGTTTAAATTTGCAAACAAAAATGGAGCTTTTAAGGCAGAAGATTGAAACTATGCAATCATCCGATTACGACAAGGACTACAATTTAAAGTCAACATATGTTCTTATTCGCCATCAGTTTCCGTATGAGCCAGAAAGACAGCTTTCTTTTATAAGAGAGTTTTTCCAATTTAAAATAGCCAAGGAAACCCTAAATATATATTGGCAGGCAACCAGACAGGACATAACTCTATAAGATCTATTACTTTTTCTTCTTTGTTTTCTGTGTCTTAGGCGGAGCCTTCAGCAAAATGTCTATAGCTTCTTCAAAACTCAGAGGATGGAGCGAGATCGGTTTGGCTTTCGGCATGGGTACACCTCCAATGGTAAACGTAACTGCATATTCTTCGGCTGATACTTCATCTGAGCACGCTTCAGCGGCGGCGTGCTCAGCATTCTGCTATGACATCGTTAAACACGTTCGCATTCTTGCGGTTATTGTGACGGTACGAGAACTCTGCCAAGTACAACGGCAAATAGTCCTTGCTCACCTTGTGATAGGTACCGACCACGCCCCGCTTCAACAGGCTCCAAAAGCTATCCAGGTTCGCGGTATGGACGTTCCCGCGTACATATTCCCCCTTGGCATGGCTGACCGATTGGTGCGGATAGCCGCTCTTACTCAGGCCCTTGTAGCCCGTATGCTCATCGGTTGCGACAAGAGATACGTTCTCACTAACAGTTTGTTTTACAAAGCCTTGCAGGGTTTCCGCGTTGACCTTCTCAATAATCTGCGCCACGACGTTGCCCTTGCGAGCAATCGCCCCAATCACGGCAATCTTCCCATGGGGACCGTTGGACCCCTCGCCCTTCCGGCGCACCGAGACGTGCTTATTCTTCCACTTCCCGCCGATGAAGGTCTCATCGACCTCCACTTCGCCCATCAGCTTGGTAAAGCCTCCATCCTTCATGGCTGCTCGGATGCGATGGCACATATACCAGGCCGTCCGATAGGCTCCACTTCCAATCAAGCGTTGAATCTGCAAGGCACTGATGCCCTTCTTGCTGCTCAGCATCAGGTAGATCACCTGAAACCACGTCTTCAACGGGTAGTTCGTATTCTCAAAGATCGTCTTCGAGATCACCGAAAAGCGGTAGCCGTTGCGCTTGCCGCACGTCTTTCCTTTGCAGACCCAGTGAAACGGGCGGCTTTTCAGCGCAAACACCTTGGGATTGTTGCAGCGTGGGCACGTCACGCCATTCGGCCAACGGCGCTCTTGCAGGAACGCTTTACAGGCGGCTTCGTCCTTGAAGCGGGTCATCATGCCGGAGAGGGTTTGGCTTTTCATCGTCTGGCCTCCTTGATGGTGAGGCCATTTTACAGGAGTCAGATTGTGGTGTCAAGAAAGGCATAATCGCCCTTTTTCGATTCAGGGAGTATCTAAATGGATTCACTGTTGCTTCTCCGAACCACTTGCCTCCCGCGATGGCGCTTCAGTCCTCAGGCTCCTCAGACGCATGTCGCGGAACTGGTCGCACTCAATCGCGGCGGGATGGTAGCGCCGGAAAATAAGCAAAGAAATAACTCGTGCGCTTCGAGACAGTGTTCGGCAACAGACTGCTGTCTGCCATCGGCTTGACCTTCATTTCAGGCGGCACCTATAATCCCGCTGCGCGTTGGTTACAACATACTGATTCAACGAATAAAATGGCTGAATTCACTCACTTCAATGAATCGGGTCGAGCTCGGATGGTCGACATTAGTGCTAAGGACTCGACCGAACGGCTAGCCACGGCCCAGGCCAAAATTGTTTTGCTCCCCGAAACCCTTGAAAAGATTCA
>JACRQB010000091.1 GCA_016222925.1 Nitrospirota bacterium
GTCACGCCAAGTGGATCAACGAGGTGGCTGAATCGCACCCATAGAGAGGTGCTCTCAGCAAGTCTCCCCAATTTGATCGTTGATCGAGAAGGATAACACTTGTCCGGTTTTGCTTGGTGAAATACCTGGTGCGCAATCAGCCGGCTTTCCGAATCATGCGGTATGTACGAAGGTTTTCTCCCGTATGTGTACAATCCGCCGCAGCCCATGTTCCGGATGTCCGATCGTCCATCGGCAACCCGGCCAGTATACATGAAGAGGCCCTTCGAGTAGAAGTTTAGTTCGTTCTGAACTGCCTGCTCTGTGATTTCCGTCACAGTACTCATGGTTTCCTGAAACTTGATCGCATCCTAACTATTAGGGTATCAGCGACGTCCATCGCGCATGTGATCAGCGTGCTGCGAGTCAGTCGCATATTGTTTATCCGCGCATTTACAGTCTGTGCAAGCATGGAGCTCCTTCGGATCTGCATTCTTAGACGTAATGACCATTAAGTGAAATATCTCCTATGCTAAAGAGGGGGTTGCTAGATTCTCCGACGTGAGTGCTTACTGCGCCTGACAATGAGGAACGTGAATCGATGAGTGACTGGAACATTTTTTGATTCAAAGACGCTAATGTGCCGGTCAGGGAGGTGTTTCGAACACTAAATCTTAATTTAGTCTTGAGCCATGAGTAACTTTCAATGGACGAGAATGACATAAGGAGCTTCTAAAGCTCCTTATGTCATTCTAATGCAGAGTTCCCAGCTCGTTGTCTGGCATGATGCTATCTAATCCCACATCATTTTCTATGGCGAATCAGATGGCACCGGGTGCATCGGAGCGGCAAGTGTCTCACATTGAGAGCTTGGTTATTGGTGGTGGGGGATTCCTTGGTGGAGCGCTGGTACGTCTTCTGCGCGCATCAGGATTGCGCCCATCCGTTATGGTGAGACAGCCAGCCGAGGATGGTGAGGATGGCCGAATTTCTCAGGGAGATGTATGCGATAGAGAGTCGGTCCGCTCGGTCATCCGTCAGGCAAACCCCTCCCGTGTATTTCATACGGCGAGTCTGATTCCGGCCAAAGCGAAGAGGGATATTCAGGCGATGTTCGCCACCAATGTCATGGGTGCGCTGCATGTGTTCGAGGTGCTGGCGAAAGAGAGCCCTGCGACTCTCACCGTCTTGTGTAGCTCCGGCGCTGTCTACGGTGAGAATCGTGGCGAGACGCTGTCGGAGTCGTCACCTCTGCATCCTGTGACGGTCTATGGTGCCAGTAAGGTGGCGCAGGAAATGGGGGCGGTGAGTTATGGCGCTGAACATGCTCTGCCCATCGTTCGAGTCCGACCGTTCAATCTTGTCGGCCCGGGAGAACCAGAAGGCTTAGTATCTTCGGCTTTTTGTCGGCAAGTTGCTGCGGCGGAATTGGAACTTGGGCCGCCCGTACTGGCGGTTGGTCGGTTGGACTCCGTTCGCGATTTTACCGATGTGCGCGATGTTGCCCGCGCGTGTCTCTTACTGAGTGAGCGAGGAACTCCGGGAGAAGCCTACAATATTTGCAGTGGGCGACCTGTGGCGATCGCTCAGGTTCTCGACCTTGTCCTCCACCATGCACGTGTTCCGATGAGTGTGAAGGCTCGTCAGGCGATACCTCCTCGCAGCGCCGATGTTCCCCATCACACGGGCACGTACGAGAAGCTCCATCGTGCAACGGGATGGGCTCCAGGCATCTCTCTTGAGGAAAGTCTTGTGGATCTTTTGAACTGGTGGCGTGAGCGACTGGCCGGAGGGAATGTGTGATGCAGTGGAAAGGACGGAAGGTTCTGGTCACCGGTGCCGGAGGCTTCATCGGGAGCCATCTCTGCGAGCGGCTTCTTCAGGAAGGCGCCGAGGTTCGCGCATTTGTACGGTACAACTCGCGCAACGACCCTGGACTCCTGTGCTATCTGGATCGCAACCTGTTCTCCATTCTTGATCTTCAGGCTGGAGACCTTCGCGATTCAGGCGCGGTACAACGGGCGGTCCATGGGGTGGATGTGGTGTTCCACTTGGGTGCGCTGATCGGTATTCCCTACAGCTATCGCAACCCTCGAGAAGTGGTTGATACCAACATCATGGGTACCCTGAATGTGCTGGAAGCCGTGCGTCAACACGAGGTACAGCGAATCGTCCACACATCGACGAGCGAAGTGTATGGCACGGCGAAGATGGAGCGTATTCATGAGGGACATTCCCTTCATGGCCAGTCACCGTACTCGGCGAGCAAGATCGGTGCCGACAAACTTGTGGAAAGCTATGTGCGCTCATTTGGTGTGCGAGCGGTTACCATCCGTCCCTTCAACACCTATGGGCCTCGCCAATCGCGCCGTGCGTTGATTCCTACCGTCGTATCACAGGCACTGCAGGGTTCCACCATCAAGCTGGGCTCCCTAGATACGATTCGTGATTTTACCTACGTGGCTGACACGGTGGCCGGCATGATGGCAGCCGTCGCTGCTGAGGATGTGATCGGGGAGGAAATCAATCTGGGTTCCGATAGCGAGGTTTCAAGCGGTGAGGTGGTTCGACTGGTCGGTGCTCTGCTCAATCGCGAATTGAAAGTCGAGACCCAGTCCGACCGCATCCGCCCCGCTGCCAGTGAAGTGCAACGTCTGCGGTCGGATAATTCAAAAGCCATGGCGCAGTTGGGCTGGAAACCGGCCATGCCGTTTGAAGAGGGATTGAAGCACGTCATCGCATGGTGTGTCGCCCATCCGATCACGCAAGCGGTTGATCGTTACGAGGTGTGACAGAGATGGAGATGGTAGAACGGGCGGTCATCTTGGCGGGCGGACGCGGGACTAGACTTGCGCCGTATACGACGATTCTTCCCAAACCCCTTATGCCTGTCGGCGATGTTCCGATTTTGGAGATCGTTCTGCGCCAGCTTCGTGCCGCCGGCGTGCGCAAGGCATCGATCGCCGTGGGCTATTTGCACGAACTGTTGCGAGCCTATTTCGGGGCCGGAGAAAAAGTAGGCCTGTCGCTCGACTACTCACTTGAGGACCAGCCGCTGGGAACCGCAGGTCCGTTGGCCCTGGTGCCGAACTTAATCGACACATTTCTCGTGATGAATGGCGATCTCTTGACGACGATCGACTACCGGGCTCTCGTCCAACGGCACCGCGAGAGTGGAGCGGCGGCCACGATTGCCGTCTTTTCCCGCAGTATTCCCATCGATCTTGGCATTGTGGAACTGGACCCGGAGAATCGCCTGACTAACTACATTGAAAAGCCTACCCTTCGGCATTTGGTCAGCATGGGGATTTATGTCCTTGAACCGAAGGTCTTGTCTCATATCCCGCCGGGAGCCCGTTTTGACCTCCCAGACCTCATGCGGAGTTTGATGAAGGCCGATGAGCTGGTCGTTGCGTATCAGCATGCAGGGTATTGGATGGATCTTGGGCGAAAGGATGACTACGAGCGGGCAGTTGCCGACTTCGATGGTCTACGGGAAGAGTTGCTTCCGGTCGGCGATTCGATTGTCCCCTGCGCGGGAGAGTAACGGTCGATTGTGCCAGGTGAGGCCAGAAAAAATATTCCGAATGGTACGAGTGCTTTATGGGAGAGACTATCATGACGACAACCGAATACGAAGGCGTCATTCTGGCGGCGGGGCGTGGCACGCGCATGGCGCCGTTCAGCGAGAAGTATCCCAAGCCGCTGCTGCCGATCTGCAACAAACCGGTGATCGAGTATCACATCGATACATTCAAGAAGCTCGGCATTCTCGATCTTGTCATCCTGATTGGGCACAAGGGGTACGAGATCACAAAGTATTTTGGAGATGGAACGGCGTTTGGTGTCCGGATTCGCTATGTCGAACAGACATCCACGTTGGGCATTGCGCACGCGGTTGGACGTCTTGAACCTCATTTGCAGCGCCCCTTTCTGTTGGTTCTTGGCGATATCTTCTTTATTTCTGGCGATCTCCGGCAACTGATTGATCTCTTTGAGGAGCAGGGCGGTGGCGCGGTGCTTGCCACAAAGGAAGAGTTTGATCCGGAGGCCATCAGAAGAAATTTTTCGATTGCCGTGGGCCCGGATGGTTTTGTGACCCGGGTTGTCGAAAAACCACGCTATACCCAGAATCGGCTCAAAGGGGTGGGCATCTATTTGTTCGACTTGTCAATTTTTGATTCCATTCGCCGAACTCCGCGCACCGCCATGCGAGACGAATACGAGATCACCGATGCCATCCAGGTCCTGATCGGCGACCGCCAGCCAGTGCGTGCCGCCAATGTGATTCTCGATGACATCAATTTGACGACACCGGCTGATGTATTGCGGTGCAATCTTATTCAGGCCCGCGGCATGTCACCGGATGGCCGTATCGGAGCAAATACTCGCGTCAATCCAGATGCGACAGTCGAGGATTGCGTCATCGGTGCCAATGTTGACGTGAAGCATCCGATCAAGATCGCGCACTCGGTCATTTTCGATCATACCTGTGTGAACGCCACTCATGGATTCGAGCATTGTATCGTCACGCCGGACGTCATCATCGATTGCAAGCATGATCTGCAGTTGAGCATGGCCGCTCTATAGGTTCGACTCGAATATCACTGACGGGAATCCATGGCCGGTTTCACGCGTGTGACGCGACAACACTATGCGATGAGCTCAACCGCCCATGGATAGGCGGGCATGGTCAATACATTCGATCCTTGTGATCAACGGGTAGTGGGCACAGGGCTTGGAAATCATGGAGAGAACCAATGTACGGTAGTGTTCGACCCGATATCGAAGCGTCCTCTAACCAGTGTTCACCGCCTGTCGACCGGTCGACTGTTTCTGTGGTACGCAACGAGCGCGTGCCGTTCGTTTTGAGAGTCTTTGAGGTATCTGTCGCTGGAGCGGTGCTCCTGTTCGGACTTCCGGTCATGTTGATCCAATGGGCGATCATTCGCCTGGGGACGCCGGGTCCAGGGGTCTTCTTTCAACAGCGTGTCGGAGTTGGACAACGCTTATTTCGTTTCGTCAAGTTCCGGACTATGTACGTTGACGCACGAGAACGGTTCCCGCAGTTGTACGCCTACCGCTATTCACCGGATGAGCTGCTGGCTTTGAAGTTCAAGAACGATAACGATCCACGGGTCACATCACCGGCCTTGCGCAAATATCTGGCCGTGGGAGGCTGGGATTCTACGAGACGGTGGATCTCGATGTGTCGTATGTCCGGAATCGTTCGTTTCTGCTCGACCTCCGGATCATGGCGAGAACGGTCGCTTTGATCATTCTGCGTGATGGAGCATTCTGATATGGTTGAGACTCAAGTCGCGGATGTCGGCGTCGTCCAACGGTTTCTGCGGAAAGTTCCCCAGTACACCAGAAATGCGCGCCATCTTCGTTCTGTCGTCCAACATGGAGGAGCCAGAAAGTGGGCCAACCTCGTTCGTGCAGAGGCTGAGCGCAAGCTCCGACACACCACCGTGCGGAGTCACCCGTATTTGCTGATTATCGATCCGTGCAATTACTGTAACCTCCGATGTCCTTTGTGCCCGACCGGCTTCAATGATTTGGGGCGAGTGCAGGCTATGCTCTCATTTGAGCATTTCCGCCATTATTTTGACCCAATGGCCGCGTATCTTTTTGAAGTCTATCTGCACAATTGGGGAGAGTCGCTTCTCAATAAAGAAGTCTATCGGATGATCGAGCATGCTCAGCGCTCCAATGTGGGCACGAATCTGAGTTCCAACTTTGTGGAAGTCTCAAGCATGGACCTCGACAGCATTCTAGATTCCGGTCTAGAGTACCTGGTGATTTCTTTGGATGGAACGACTCAAGAGGTTTACAGCAAATATCGGGTTCGTGGGAATCTGGAGAAGGTGGTGACGAATCTCTCCGAACTCCTTCGGCGGCGACGCGCGCGAGGCCTTCGGTATCCCGTGGTGGAGTGGCAATACATCGTGATGAAGCACAACGAGCATCAAGTTCCTGAAGCGCAGCGTCTGGCCAAACAATTGGGCGTCGATCTCTTGCGTTTCATTCCGGTGGGACTGCCATATGAATCCACGAATCGCAAAGCTCTCGCCGAAGAGTGGTTCCCTCTCACCGTCACTGGTCGTATGGAAACCAATCACGAGGAACAGCAATTCGGGCAAGCGGGTAAGCCGGGGCCATGCTTCTATCTGTATCGTTCGATGGTCATCAATCCGGACGGAGGAGTGTCGCCCTGTTGCATTGTCTACAAGCAGAAGCGCGATTTCGCCGCGCTTTCCTCGGACCAGCCCTTCAACGTGTTGGAGGTATGGAACAACGAGATGTACCGCTCCGCTCGTACCCTATTTGCGGGGAAACACGAGCGACCACTTCCGTCGACCGTCTGTCACGGATGCGACATTTTTAGTCGGGACTGAGGGGCCGATAGGATATTTACACGCATGCGTATTCAGCCTGCAGGACTCTCGCACAGGGCGCCCACAATATCGCTACATCTATTCACCATTGCACTATTGCTGTGGACTGCACTGTGTGTAGGATGCGCGTCCGACAGGTCTTCCTCACAGGAGCGTCAGTGGCCTCGTGACCTTGCGGCCTTGTCCACGCCGTATCCTGCAGAATCCACGTATGCCATCGGTGTAGGTGATGCTCTGCGCATTCGTTTCTACTTCCATGAGGAATTAAATGAGGATATTCCCGTTCGGCCTGATGGTCGGGTATCACTCCAGCTGATCGATGATGTACTGGCTGCCGGTTTGACCCCGGCGGAGTTGGTGAGTATTCTCAAAACCTCATATGCAAAGCACCTACGCAAGCCAGAGATTACGGTTCAGGTCATGCAAGTTGCTCCACGGCGTGTGTATGTCGGCGGGGAAGTGAAGAAGCCAGGCCTGATTGAAACGGTCGATGTTATTACAGCTGTGAAAGCCATCATGCAGGCTGGAGGAGTCAAGGATACGGCCAATCTTGAAAGCGTGGTGGTGCTCCGCTACCGAGCGGGCATGGAACCTGAGTTTCTTCGCGTCAATCTCCGAGACGATATCCGGACTGGAAACAAACATGAGGATATTCCGCTCCGGGCTTACGATCTCGTCTTTGTGCCGAAGACGTTTATTGCGACCGCCAATCAGTTTGTGTCGCAGTATATCGATAAGATGATTCCACTGGATCGGAACGTCGGCGCATTCTGGGTTGGGATTTTCTGAGATGAGACGCAATGTATGCACCAGCTAAAAGTTGCCACTACCGCTGAAGATGAGAATATGGTCAGTGAGTTATTACGCGTGGTTCAGAGATTCCAGTACCACTTGACGGCAGTCTGTCTGAGCCTCATTGCGACTGGTGGGTGTACGGAAAGTCGTCTTCCACATACGTCGGCGGACATGGTATCGAGACCGGTGGTGCTTCCGATGGGTCCGATACCAGATCAGTCTGTGAAGTACGTTCTCGTGCCGGGTGACGTGGTGGAGATCAAGTTCTTCTATCATTCCCAGCTGAATGAGCGGACCCCTATCAGGCCTGACGGACGCATTGCGCTGCAACTGATCGACGATGTCCAAGCCTCGGGCCTGACCCCTATGCAACTGGATAGGGCACTCACAGAGGCCTATGCTCGCCATATCAAAGACCCGGAATTATCGGTCCTGGTCAAGGAGTTCGCCCAACGCCAGGTCTATGTGGGTGGCGAAGTGCACAACCCCGGACTAATCAGATCGCCGGAATCGATCAGCGTATTACGCGCTATATTCCAATCCGGGGGATTCAAGGATACCGGCAATCTCGAAAGCGTGGTGATCCTTCGCTACAATGGCACGCCCACGCCGGAGTTCAGGATTGTCGACTTGAAAACGGCCTTGAAGTATGGCTCAGAGCAACAGGATATTTGGCTGCAATCGTATGATGTCGTTTATGTTCCAAAGACGTACATCGCCACAGCCAATCAGTTCATGTCCGAATACATCGATAAGATGATTCCGATACAGCGGTCTATTGGCGTCTTTTGGAATTTCTTCCCTGGAGGAGGCAATACCGTCCTTGGACGGTGAAGGGGTGCTATGGCATACGCTGGAACCGAAGAGAGCTCCGTATCACTCCGCGATGTGTTGTTTGTCCTATTCTGGCATCGGACCACGATTCTGCTTATCGCATGCGCGGTCTTTGGTGGAGTGTTGGTCGGGCTGTTTCTCTGGGAGGAGAGCTATGAGGCACGGGCGAGCATCCTGGTTAAATTGGGCCGACAGGGTATGACCTTGAACGCGGTCCTGCCGCCGTCGTCCCAGCAGTCGGGCATTCCTGTGGGAGTTCGGAAGGAAGACGTGAACAGCGAGATCGAGATCTTACAGAACCGCGCCTTAATCGAGCAGGCCGTCACAAAATTGGGGCCCGAGTTTTTCTTTCCGGAATCCCAGCCGCCCGAGGCCCTGATCCCCTGGGTCAAGTACATGGTCAAGCAAGGTCTCGGAAACGTGAGGAAAGGGATCACGGAGGTTCTCATTGCGGTGGACCTCAAAACACGGATTTCTCCACGAGAGCAAGCGATTCTGTCTGTTCAAGACGGACTTGCAGCCAAAGTCATTCGTGATTCTGACGTGATTGAGCTGATATTCAAGTGGGGGTCACCTGAGCTTGCTCAAGCAACACTAGAGGCTTTGGTGGCGCTCTATCTCGAGCGCCATGTCGAAACGCACAGATCTTCTGAAGCCCCTGCCTTCCTTCATAAACAGGTGGAGACGATCAAGGCACGCCTCCAAGATTCGGAAGAGAAACTGGAGGCCTTGAAAAAGAAGCAGAACATCACCAACTTCGGTGATCAACAGAAGTTTCTGCTGGGAGAAACCACAAAGGTTAAGGCCCTGCTGAAACAGGCAGAAACCGAACAGGCTGAGATTTCGTCCAAGCTCACTCAGCTGCGTGACCGGCTCAAGTCACAGCCTGAGTATATTGAGGTCACCAAAGACCAAGCTCGGAACACGCTCCTGGACTCTCTCAAACAGCGTTTGCTGGATCTTGAGATGGAGAAGATGAAACAAGAGGCCCGTTTTGAGTCGACGAGCCGCCCTGTGCGGGAGGTGGAGGACAAAATTCAAGAGGTGAAGTCGCGGCTCTCACAAGAAAGCACGAGAGTGATGGACCGGGTCACCACCGGATTAAATGTGGTGTATCAAGAAACACGGAAAGATATGTTGTTGAGCGAAGTCGCACTCATTGCCCTTCAGGTGAAACGCGAGACATTATTCAATCACCTTGGCGCCTATACCAAGGAACTTGGGCAATTGCAGTCATACGATATGGAACTCAATCGCCTTCAGCGGCAGATCAAGCTTGATGAAGAGAGTTTTGTGCTCTACAAACGCAAGCTTGAGGAATCGGAAATCTCCACTCTTCTGGATACGGAGAAAGTGGTAAATGTACGGGTGGTTGAGCCAGCTTTGGCAGGTGCCGTACCTGTGAACCAAAAAAAGAAGAGCCTGATTCTGTTGTTGGGAGGTGTCGTAAGTCTCTTTGTCGGCGTGTGCGGCGCCTATTTCCTGGAGTACATTGACCACTCGCTGCGCTCTCCGGAGCATGTCACTCGGTATCTTGGTTTGCGAGTCTTGGCGTCCGTCGAGGAGGCAAAGGGATGAACCCCTACGAACACGAGCAACGCACAACGTATGAACGACTTCGAGGAAGTCTCGTGGCGTGGACGGGGACCAAGCAAGTCATTATGGTGGCCAGTGCTGTTCATGGTGAAGGCACGACAACAGTCACGTCACGGTTGGCTGCGACGATGGCCCGCACGTCGATCGGGGATGTGTTGGCTGTCGATCTGAATCTTGCACGACCGCAGCTTCATGAAGTATTTGGCGTCAAGAATTCCGTAGGACTGAAAGAGATGTTGCGTGGGCGTGCTGAGCTTGGAGATGTGCTCCAGTCAACAGAACTCTCCAATCTTAAAGTGCTTCCGGTCGGAGGGGAGCAAGGTCTTGAATCGACAAACGAGGCCCTGTCCGACAGGGAGCGAGTGGACACGGATGCTGGGGGGGGCGACAAATCCTATAGAGATGACCCTGCAGGGTCATCTCTGGGTAGGCTGCGGGGGACGGACAGGCAGAATCAAATGGTTGCTCAGCCTCTGCGCCATGTCGATGTTCAGTACTACCATCCTTCATTTGCCTTGATGCGTGAACGGTTCGACTTCACCTTGCTCGATGCACCTCCTATTACTCTGGACCCTGAAAGTGCGTCCTTAGCGAGATGGACGGATGGCGTCATCCTGGTGGTTCATGCTGGTAAGACACGATGGGAGGTCGTTGAGCAGGCCAAGATCCAACTACAACTGGCTGGGGCTAAGCTCTTGGGAGTCGTGCTGAACCGAAGAAGATTTGCCATTCCTCAGTGGCTCTATAGCAGTTTGTAGGAAGAACCATGTCGTACATCGTTTCATCACAGCACGATGGGATTCCTGTCCTTTTGTTCTTTACGGGGTGGAAGGGCTGGGCCGCACTTGCCTTACTCATTTCCCTGATCTATGGGATCTATACAGGGACTCTGAATGCCGAGACACCCGCTCCTGGGCGGGCCGCTGCTGGTTGGGTTCATGGCTCTCTACGACCAGTTCTTGAGTCGAATCAGACCACAGTGGACGGTATACCTGGTGATCCATCGGTCATTAAAGATCCAACGAGTGGATCAGGGTACGTTATGTATTATGGCGCCGCGAAAGGGGATTTTTCAGATCCGCTGATTCGCATCTTTCGAGCGACCTCCAAGGACGGGATGCAGTGGACTCGTTCAGACCGTCCCGTATTAGAACCAACACCAGGCGCATGGGATACCACCAATACAGAGACCCCGTGTGTCATCGTCCTGCCGGATAAATCGCTACGCATGTACTACTCAGGCGCGGTTGACCCGAAGGATGAACGGTTTCAAGTCGGGTATGCAATCTCTAAGAACGGAATAACGTGGACAAAGCCCGCCAATAATCCAGTCATTGTCCGTGGAGCATCGGGATCATTCGACAGCTATTCGGCCATGGATCCCAGCGTCGTCCTGAAGGGCGATACCTACTACATGTGGTACATGGGCATCTCCGATGCGATGAAAACCGCCATTGGACTTGCGAAAAGTCCTGATGGCATGCGATGGACCAAAGTCGGTCTCGTTCTCAGCCTCGAGTCTGAGCGGCAGGACCCAAACGATATCGGGGTGACCAATCCAAATGTCGTCTGGAATGGGAAGTCATTCGAGATGTTCTATACGTTGCTCGGGGCGGACGGAACCACGGCGGGACCTATTTTCCATGCTGTTTCTGATGATGGAGAGCATTGGAAAAAGGATGCCGAGCCAGTGTTGGGACGCGGTATGGGAGGACATTGGACGTCTCGGACAGTGAGCTCTCCTAGCGTTCTGATAGAAGGTGACAAACTGCTGATGTGGTACGCGGGCATGCATACCGACGGGAAGTCGTTCCTTGATGCAGGGATTGGCTACTTGTCGAAGCCGTTGATCAGTACTACTCAGTCCCCGAAGCCCCCGGCTCCCAAGTGATGCTGGCATACTTTTGGCCACTCTAACGCGCGAGTGCCGGTTTGAAAATTAGGTGCTCTGGCAACGTCTGAATAATCGCCTATGTTCAAGGTCACTTCCTCCAGTCTCCCTCCCACTCCCTTCTCCATTTCCGATACCGGAACGAGTGATGCTTCCGAAGCCATCAGATCTTCGGACGGTGAATGGTCACTGTTAAAGCAGCTCACCGTCGTGACGCTCGGACGTGGAATCGGTTTTGCACTCGCGATGGGAACCAATATCCTCCTCGTCCGTCTCCTGGGTCCTGCAGAGTATGGGTTCTTGGCCTTGTCCCTCGCTCTTATCACCATGTGTGTCGGGATCCTTTCCGAGGCTCTGGATGTCGCTCTCTTGCGGTTCTTGCCGCTCCAGCTCGCAGCCAATTCTGGTCGAGCGAAGCTGTATTTTCTGAGCGCAGTGATACTCAAGGGGATATTCATGGCGGGGCTTATCATCGTGGGGTTTCTGGCCATGGATTCAGTCGGGATCTGGTTGTCTCTCACGGAGGGCCGAACGGAACTCTTGAGCTGGACCTTGGTTGGAGTGGCCGGGACCATGCTCCTCCGATCCTGCGTGGCGTACTATCAAGCGACTCACCAGCTCAGGCGCTTTGTCTATGCGGAACTTTGTCATACGTTGGGCAAACTCATTTTTGTCGGTTCTTGTGCGGCGATGGGAGTGCTGACGGCTACCAATGCGGTGGCGGGGCTCGGACTTATTGCACTGGTGGTGGGAGTCATCACATGTGGCTATCTGGTCAAGAGCGAAGGGATCGCGCTGAAATTGGCGCCCGAACAAACGGCGGAGGTCTGGCATTTCACAAAGTGGGTCATGCTGAGCTTTACCATTGCCACCGTTTATAGTCGTGCGGATATTCCCTTGTTGGCGCATTTTCGTGGGGCTACCGAGGTTGGACATTATTCTGCCGCCATCACTCTTTCTTCCGTCTCGGAAATCATTCTCTCGTTCGCGGGGGGCGCCGTGACCCCTAAGATCATGGTGTGGATGGAACAAGGACGGATGACAGACTTTCTCAGACGGTGCCTCCTCTACGGGATTGCCCCTTGCCTCGTCGCTATTGGTGCGGTGTGGGTACTCGCGGAACCGGTCATTGGGTTGCTGTATAGCGAAACCTATCGGCCGACAGTGTTCTTGTTCCAAATTCTCTCGACGGGAACATTGTTATGGTGTTTGGCTCTGCCCTTGGCCGCACCGCTGGTTTGCATGCACCGTCCTCGGTGGGAGGTGCTGCAAAATATCCTAGTGTTGCTGCTCATGGCAGGAGGGAGTGTCCTATTGATTCCGTCCTACGGCGCGATCGGAACCGCGTATTTGGTATCGGGCCTTAAGATCCTGACGACGGTGATATCGCTCTGGCTGGCCTTCAAGGTGGCGGCGACTGTCCAGGTTCCTTATGGGATGACAGGCGCACATGGAAGGGAAGAAGGTATGTCGTGACGACACCTCGAGTGACCATCAGTATCCCGAGTTACAATTATGGACGATTTATCGGTCGGACTATTGAAAGCGTGCTTGCGCAAGACTATTCCGACTATGAGGTTCTTGTGATCGACGATGCCTCCAAAGACAATAGTGCGGAGGTTGTCGGTCGTTACCGAGATCCACGCATTCAGTACATCCAGAATCCGATCAATATCGGGCAGTTCGCGACGATCAACAAAGCGCTTTATCTTGGACGGGGCGAGTACTTTATCAACCTGGCCTCAGACGATGTCTGGTACCCGGGTCTACTCCGGCGAGCGATGGACCTCTTGGAGGCCTATCCGAAACTGGCAGCGGTCCATACAGCAGAGTATTGCATCGATTCGGATGATCAGAAACTGACGATCAATACGGCGGCCTATCCTGCCTATGCGGAAGGGGCCCAGGCATTCCGGGCTTTCTTCTGTGGTGGGTGGCATTTCTCTTTTTCTTCGTGCGTGATGCGGCGGTCAATTGCACTTCGACAGGGTGGATTTGATCGCGCATTCGGCGAATTCGCCGATTCGGCGATGTTTGTACGGCTCTGTGGAAGCGGCGATATCGCGTTTCAGCATGATTGCCTTGTTGGATATCGCCTCCACGGAACCAGTGTCAGCGACAACATGTTCGTGCGTGCGGATGACTGGTTTCGGCAGCAACGGCAGTTCATCGATCGTGTCTTCTCGTGGGATGAATTAGCACGTCCCTCCTTTGCAGCACTGAAAGAGGAGGCCGTGGAGGAACTGGCTAAGTTGATGGTGCGGCGTGCTCATCTCGTCCGTCTTGCCGCAGGTCGCAGACAAGTGTGGCAGATCGTTCGCCATGCCTGGTCGATGAGCCCTCGTGCAGTCGTAGCCCCACACCTTTGGAGCAGGGCCCTTCTGAGTTGGCTGCTTCCTGAGCACATCCTTCGCGACTTGCAGCGGCGAAAAAGGAATCGCATCTTAGCGATGGCCAATGGATAAATGACCATGGTGACTTCGGAGCCTACCCATCCCACCACATTTGGAGCGACGCCTCCTGACTTTGTCGTGTGCCCTTCCTGCAAGGGCCGATTGGCCAGGCATGAGCTTTCTCTACGGTGCCAGTTGTGTCGACGTACCTATGAGTGGCTCGATGGAGTGCTCCACTTGCTCGCCGAACCAGGCATGCGGTTTGAGGATGTTCCTAATGAGGAGCGAGATCTACTGGAAGAACGGGCTAATGCGTACTCGACCCAGCACTATTACCTGCCATTTCTGAGAGACTTGTTTGGCCAAAAGCGAGTCTCTGCCTCAGATCACTCGTTTCGTGTTCTCTTCAATGGGTGCGGGGTTGGTGTG